>NZ_JBFAET010000071.1:0-42343 GCF_040642095.1 Streptomyces sp. NPDC020362 | reverse complement strand
CCCGACTGGCAACACCGATACAACGAGGGCGCGCCCTACTCCCCCCACCGCCACCCCGGGCACCCCCCCGGCCCGCCGGCCCCCCCGGGCGGGGGCCCCGGCGGCCGGTGTGTTGTGTCCGGGTACCCCGTCACCCGGGCACGTGGCAGTCGAACGCGTGCAGATACGGGTTGACCGGTTGGATGTCGTCCACCAGCAGGCCCGCCGAGGTCAGCCTGCTCACCATGGAGTCGGTGGTGTGCTTGGCCCCGCCGACGTTGAGGAGCAGCAGCAGGTCCATGGCGGTGCTGAAGCGCATCGAGGGGGTGTCGTCGACCAGGTTCTCGATGACGACGACCCGGGTGCCGGGGCCGCCCGCCTCGACGACGTTGCGCAGCAGCCGGGCCGTGCTCTCGTCGTCCCACTCCAGGATGTTCTTGATGATGTAGACGTCGGCCTGGACTGGGATCGCCTCCCGGACGTCGCCGGGCACGATCCGCGCGCGCTCAGCGAGGTCGCCGCCCTCGCGCAGCCGGGGCAGCGCGTTGTCGACCACCCGGGGCAGGTCGAGCAGACTGCCCTGCATCACCGGGTACTTGTCCAGCAGGCACGCCACCACGTGTCCCTGGCCGCCGCCGACGTCCGCGACCGACTTCGCCGCGGACAGGTCCAGCAGGGCCGCGACCTCCCGTGCCGACTGCTCGCTGGAGCGGGTCATCGCCTGGTTGAAGACGTCCGCCGACTGTGGGGCGTCCTCGTTGAGGTAGGTGAAGAACTCCTTGCCGTAGAGGTCCTCCACGACGTTCTTGCCGGTGCGCACCGCCTCGTCGAGCCGGGGCCAGGCGTCCCAGGTCCACGCTTCGGTGGTCCACAGGGCGATGGCGCGCAGGCTGTTCGGGTCGTCCTCGCGCAGCAGCCGGGACATGTCGGTGTGCGCGAACGTGCCGTCCTGCTGCTCGGCGAAGACGCCGTAGCAGGACAGGGCGCGCAGCAGCCGGCGCAGCGGCTTCGGTTCGGCCTTCACTGCGGCCGCGAGGTCCTCGACGGTCATCGGGGTGCCGTCGAGGGCGTCGGCCACGCCCAGCCGGGCGGCGGCCCGGACTGCGGCGGCACAGGCCGCGCCGAACGCGAGTTCGCGCAGCCGCATGGGTGGCGGTGGGGCTGTTTCAGCGGACTTCATCTGCCGCCCTCTCTCTTTCTTCGGTCTGCGTCGGTCCAGCAGGGGCAGTGGTCGGGCGGTCAGCACAGGCCCGCGGGCTGGGAGGCCCGGCAGGAGTTGCGCACGAAGTCGTTGTTCTTGCCGGTGTCCGTGTTCACGAGGTCGGCCGGGGAGTTGTTCTCCACCGCGTTCTCGTCGATACGGTTCGCGTCGCTGGTCACGCCGACGAAGCTCTTGAAGAGCACGATGCCGCCGGACAGCGGGGAGGTGCCTGCGTTGCGGGCGACCAGGTTCCCGGTCACCCGGGTCTTCTCGGTCCCCGTCAGGACGATGCCGGAGCCCTGCAGCGCGGGCAGCCGCTCCGTCTTCGGGCAGGACTTGTTGTTCTCGGTGACCCGGTTCGCGGTCACGGTCAGGTCGCCGGCCTTGGGCCGGTTCTCGTCGCCGACGACGAACACCCCGGCGCAGTTGCCGGTGACGTAGTTCGCCTGGACGGTGAGGTTGCGCAGCCGGCGCACGGTGATGCCGATCCGGTTGTTCTCCAGGCGGTTGTGCTCGACCAGCGTCTGCCCGGCGTCGTAGGCGCCCGCCTCCTCCTTGACGGTGTTGGCGAGGAAGATGCCGGCGTCGCCGTTGTCGTGGGCGTAGTTGCCCTGGATGACCCCGTGCACGGAGCGCTCCTGGGCGATGCCCCACACGCCGTTCTTGTAGGCGTACACCCTGCGTACGGTCATGGTGTCCGTCGCCATGCCGAAGACGCCGGTCCGGCTGAAGCCGGTCACCGCCAGGTCGGCGACCGTGACGTTCTCGACGTTCCTGGTCTTGGTGCCCACCACACAGATGCCGTTGCCGCCCTCGGCGCAGCTGTCGGCGGCCTTCGGCGCGGCCTTCGCAGCTGCCGTCGGCGCGGCCGTCGTGGCGGCCGGCTCGATCACCGTCGCGGCGCCCATGCCCCGCAGCGTCACACCGGGAGTGCTGATCTCGACGCTCTCGTGGTAGGTGCCGGCGAGCACCAGAACGGTGTCCCCGGTCCGTGCGGCGTCCACCGCCTTCTGGATCGATTCTCCCGGGCGGACCACCAGGGTCGTGTGGGCGGCCGCCGCGGGGGTGGCCGCACCCAGACCCGTACCGACGAGGGCGGCGGTGCACGCAAGGTATGCGATGTGACATCTGTTCATATCGCGTACGCTATGACCGATTAATCCCTTCGTCGGTCGGATAGGCCATCCGGTGGCGTGTCAGAGACGGCGCAGCCCCCGGCCTCGCGCGCATCCGGCGGGGCGGCCGGCCTGCGGCCCCCGTCGAGCCCTTGAATTTCTCGTGAGAAGCGGAGGGCCCACCAGGCACCCCGATCACTTTGCCGACCATACTGACGTCTGTGGACCGGGTCATCCGATTGCGGAGTTGGCCCGGGGCGGTCACGGACTATGTCCGCAGCGCCCCGGGCACCTACGTCTGGCTGCTGATCCTGTTCGTCACCACCGTCGCCCTGCACCACATGACGCCGGACTTCGAGCAGGACTTCCTGCGCCAGCGCTCCACCAACATCCACGAACTGTCACGGAACCCCGTCCGGGTGCTGATCACCAGCGCGATGTGGATCGACGGCGGGCACTGGGTGCCGTACGCGGTCCTGTACACGGTCTTCCACGCGCAGGCCGAACGCTGGCTCGGCACCCTGCGCTGGCTCGCGGTGTGCGTGGCCGCGCACGCGCTCGCCACGCTGATCAGCGAGTTGGCCCTGCTCATGGCGATCCGCAACGGTCATGCCCCGCACTCGGCGGTCAACACCCTGGACATCGGGGTGAGTTACGCGCTGGCGGGTGTGATCGCGGTGCTCGCCTACCGGATCGCGCCGCCCTGGCGCTACCTGTACCTGGTGGCCGTGTTCGCCTTCTACACGGTCCCGCTCGCCACCAGCCGCACCTTCACCGACTTCGGGCACTTCCTGTCCGTACTGATCGGGCTGGGGTGCTATCCGCTGGTCAGAGGCTGCGGAAAAGCATGGAATCCGAAGGAGACACTGACCGCGCTGTGGGTTAACGTCCGCGCATGAGCAGCTCGGCAAGCAGTGTCGTCAACGGCGGCATCTCCTTCTGGTACGCGGACGACGGCCTCCCGGTGGAACGGGAGCCGCTGCCCGGGGACGCGACGGCCGACGTGGTGATCGTCGGCGGCGGATACACGGGGCTGTGGACCGCGTACTACCTGAAGAAGGCCGCCCCGTTCCTGCGGATCACCGTCCTGGAGCAGAAGTTCTGCGGCTACGGCGCCTCCGGCCGCAACGGCGGCTGGCTGTACAACGGCATCGCGGGCCGTGACCGGTACGCGAAGCTGCACGGCCGCGAGGCCGCCGTGCGCCTGCAGAAGGCGATGAACGACACCGTCGCCGAGGTCGTCGCGGTCACCGAGGCGGAGGACATCGACGCCGATGTCCACCGGGGCGGGGTGCTGGAGGTGGCGACCACACCCGCACAGCTCGCCCGGCTCAGGGCGTTCCACGAGCACGAGCTGTCCTACGGCGAGACGGACCGCGAGCTGTACGGCGCCCGGCAGACCGCCGAGCGGATCAGGGTGGCCGGCGCGGTCGGCTCGACCTGGACCCCGCACGGCGCCCGGCTCCACCCGGTGAAGCTGGTCAAGGGGCTGGCCGCGGCCGTGGAGGCGCTCGGCGTGACCGTCCACGAGTCGACACCGGTGACCGAGATCCGCCCCAAGCACGCGGTGACGCCGTACGGCACGGTCCGCGCCCCGTACGTCCTGCGCTGCACGGAGGGCTTCACCGCCTCCCTGAAGGGCCAGAAGCGGACCTGGTTGCCGATGAACTCCTCGATGATCGCCACCGAGCCGCTCACCGACGAACAGTGGGCGGCGATCGGCTGGGACGGCCGCGAGACGCTGGGCGACATGGCGCACGCGTACATGTACGCGCAGCGCACGGCCGACGGGCGGATCGCGCTCGGCGGGCGCGGGGTGCCGTACCGCTTCGGCTCGCGCACCGACAACGACGGCCGTACCCAGGACGAGACGATCGAGGCCCTGCGGGAGATTCTGACCCGCTTCTTCCCCGCCCTCGCGGGTCTGCGCGTCGAGCACGCCTGGTCCGGGGTCCTCGGCGTGCCGCGCGACTGGTGCGCCACGGTCACCCTCGACCGGGCCACGGGCCTCGGCTGGGCGGGCGGTTACGTCGGCTCGGGCGTCGCCACCGCCAACCTGGCCGCCCGCACCCTGCGCGACCTCGTCCGGCAGGACTCGGGCCAGGGCGGCCGCACCGAGCTGACCGAACTGCCGTGGGTCGACCACAAGGTCCGCAAGTGGGAGCCGGAACCCTTCCGCTGGCTGGGCGTGCAGGGCATGTACGCCACCTACCGCGCGGCGGACCAGCGCGAGCGCCTCCACCCCGGCACCGAGTCCTCGCGCCTGGCCCGGGTCGCGGACCGGGTGGCGGGCCGCCACTGAGGCATCACGGGTCCCCCGGCCCCCTGGAAACTCGTTGAAGCTGTGTCGTACCTGTGTGCGACCATCACCTCAACTTCCGACCATCCAAGGGGGATTCCTTGTCCGGCGACTCCTGTACGGCGGTGAGACCCGGGCGGCTCACCGCCGCCGCCGTCCTCGTCTCACTGCTCGTCCCGCTGCTGACCCTCACCGGGGCGGGCGCCGCCCGCGCCGACGGCCCGTCGTGCGCGCCGCTCGCTCCCGCGCCGTTCGGCGACCCGGGTGACGCCGCCGCCCAGGCGAGCGTCCCGGCCGACGGCACCGCCTGCTTCACCCTCACCGCCGACGCGCCGGGCCTGCACCTGGTGTCCCTGAAGGACGACAGCGGCGACCTGTACCCGCAGGTCACCGCCGCCGACGGCACTCAACTCGACTGCTACGACAATGAGTACGCGGTCAAGGGCTGGTGCGACCTGCCTTCGGCGGGCACCTACACGCTCAGCATCCGCAACCAGGGCTGGTCGGCGGCTCAGACGCCGGTGACGGTGGTCCCGCTCGCGTCCGTGCAGGGCTGTGCCGATTCCGTGGGCACCGACTGGGACCAGCCCGTGGACAGCCGGACGACGGTGAGCCCCGTCGAGGTCGACTGCCGGCCCTTCGAGGCGAAGCCCGGTGAGCGTATCCGGCTCACCTACGGCTCCAAGGCGTTCGGCTCCTCCCTCGCCTGGATCACCGACGCGACCGGCGCCCGCATCTGCCCGCACTTCCCGCAGGACGGCGAGGACAGCTGTGTCCTGCCCGCCGACGGCAAGGGCCCCTACCGGGTGATCTCCCAGGTGACCCGCACGGAGAAGGGCTTCCCGGCCGAGTACGCGGTGAACGTGCGCCGCCTGAACGACCCGCGGGGCTGCACCCCGGCCCCCGTACGGCCGTACGGGCCCTTGGACGGCCCGGCCGTCACCACCGACCCCTGCTTCACCTTCACCGCCGACAGGGCCGGCCGGTACACCGTCCACCACGTCGGCGAGGACCGCTCCACCGGCCCGGTGCGGGTGTACGACGCCGGAGGCAGGACCGTGTGCCGGTCGGGCACCGACCCGTGCCGGGTGCCCTCCGCCGGCACGTACACCGCGATCCTCGACGGCTCCTACCCCTACCCGGGCTCCCGCGAGGGTCTCGTCGTCCTCGACCGCGCCTCCGACGCCGGGTGCGCGGCGACCGGGACCGGGCTGCACAAGGGCGAGTTGAGCACGGTCGGCCAGTACGACTGCCTGGCCCTGTCCGCCCCGCAGGGCGCCCGGATCGCCGCGCTCACCCCGCTCGCCTCCTCCGGGGTGGACACCGACGTGGAGGTACTGGACCGGGACGGCACCGAGCAGTGCGACGCCGCGAGCCTGTCCACCGGCGACTGCGCGCTCACCGGTACGGCGCCCTTCCGCGCTCTGGTCCACACCGAGGACGGCGGCGAGGGCGCGACCGGCCCGTACGCGGTCGCCCTGCACCGCACGGACGCCGCGAACGACTGCCCCGTCCTGCCCGCCGGCAGCTTCACCGCCGACGGTGCGAAGGCCACGCTCACCACGGGCGACGGCGTCTTCGCGCACTGCCTGAGCATCCCGGCCGACGCCCACACGAGCGCGGAGGTCCTTCAGCTGACCGCCACCTCCGGCGGCGTACCCGCGAAGTTCTCGGTGCTGGACTCCACCGGCAAGAAGGTCTGCGACCGCTCGGCCACCACCAGCGGCTGGACCCTCTGCCCGCTGACCCCGGGCAGCGCCCACACCGTGCTGGTCACCGGCCGCGACCAGGCCGCCGCCTACACCCTCACCCGCCGCGACGTCACCGCGACCGCCGGCTCGGCGGGCTGCACCAGGACCGCCGCGGCCAAGGTGGGCGGACCGTCGGTGAAGGGCACGTACGGTGCCCCCGGCACCCTGAACTGTGCGCAGGTCACCACCGACGCGGCCACCGACGTCCTGCACGTCGACGTCCGGGATCCGCTGGGTACCGCCAACATCGCCGTCCTCGGCGGTGACGGGAGCACCGAGTGCTCCTTCCGCAACCGCTCCTGCGCGGTCACCGGCTCCACCACCCACCAGGTCCTCGTCCAGACCCCGGCGAACCTGACGGCCTCGCCCGAGTACCACCTGGACGCCCTGCGCATCGCCACCGCCGACGGACCTGCGCCCGAGTGCGCCAAGGTGCCGTCCGTCGCGTTCGGGTACGGGCCCGTCACCGGCACGCTCGACGAGTCGCACACCGCCGTGTGCGCAGCACTGCCGACCGCCGGCTTCGACCGTTTCGACGTCAAGGACACCACCGGCGCCACCACCACGGCGGTGCCCGCGCTGTACAACACGTCCACCTGGAACAACGGTTGCACGTACCACAGCTCGGGGGACTACGACTGTGCGGTGCTCGGCTCGTCGTCGGCGGCCACCCCGACGGTGCTCGTCCTCGGTCTCCCCGAGAAGGCGTCCAGCACCTCCTACAGCGCCAGGCTGACCTGCTCCTCCTCGCCGTGCGGCACGGAGAAGACGTCCGTCACGGCGGTCTCCCCGGACACGGGCGCGAGCGGCCGCAAGGTGCGGCTCACGGTCACCGGCACCGCGCTCGGCCCGGACACGGAGGTCCGGCTGAGCCGGGAGGGCCGGACCATCGGGGCGAAGACGGACTCGGTCGCCGCCGACAACCGCTCGGTGACGGCCACGCTCGACCTGACCGGCGCGGCCCCGGGCAGCTGGAACATCAGTGTGTTCACGGGGTGCTGCGAGTACCAGCGCGGCTCGTTCACCGTGACCGAGCAGCCCCGGCTGCAGAACACGGCCCCGCCCGAGGTGACCGGTACGGCCAAGGTCGGCGCCAAGGTCACGGCCTCGACCGGCAGTTGGTCGGAGCCCCCGTCGTCGTACACCTACCAGTGGAAGGCCGACGGCAAGGCGATCCCCGGGGCGACCTCGTCGTCGTACACCCTCCCGGCCTCCGTGCTGAGCAAGAAGCTCACCGTGACGGTGACCGCCGTCAAGAGCGGCTGGTCCGGCGCTGCGGCGACCTCGCCGGCCGTGACCGTCGCCCGGGGAGACGCGCCCAGGGACACCAAGGCACCGGTGATCAGCGGCACCGCGAAGGTGGGCAGGACGCTGAAGACGTCCGACGGCACCTGGAGCCCGGCGGCCACCTCGTACACGTACCAGTGGTACGCGAACGGCAGGGCGATCAGCGGGGCGACCAGGTCCTCGCTGGTGCTGAAGGCCGCCCAGAAGGGCAAGAAGATCACCGTGAAGGTGATCGCCCACCGCGCCGGCCACAAGGACGGCTCGGCGACGAGCGCACCGGCCGGGGCGGTCACCGGCTGATCCGGCCGGACCGGCACCGGGTCATGGGGGAGGGCGGCCGCCGGCTGCCCTCCCCTCCGGATTTCCGGGCCTGCTGCACGGGACGCCCGCCGGGTCCGGCAGGCCCGGCGGGTCCTGCCGGGCCGGGCGGGTCGGCCGACCGACTCCGGTACCGCTGCCCGGCCCGTGCGCCGTGCCCGGGCGGCCCGGCCGTGACCATCAGGCCCGCGACCGGTCCGGCCAGGAGCACCAAGCCGGTCGCCCACCGGACGGCGACCGTGCAGCCGTGCACGATGCCCTCCGGGACCACGGTGGCCTTCTCGCGTCCGCGGGGTCGCCGCCCTGGGGCGTCATGGCTCCAGCACCACCTTTCCCGTCGTGCCGCGCGTCTGCAGTGCGCGGTGTGCGGCCGCGGCGCCGGAGAGCGGGAAGCGGGTGACGGCGGGGCGCAGGCGGCCCCGGCCGGCCTCGGCGAGGGCGCGCAGTTCGAGCGCGCGCAGCCCTCCCGCCCGCTGGAGCATGGCCGGGCCGAGGACCGACTCGGAGACGCCCTCGACGTGATGGCCCTGCTGTCCCTCCCCGATGCCCTGCGCCGACCAGCCGAAGACGAGGTGCCGGCCGCCGGGCCCGAGCAGGGCGACGGCCTCCCGGGCCACCGCGCCCCCGACGCCGTCGTAGACGAGGGTGGCGGGTCGACCGCCGAGATGGGCGCGGACCTTGGCCGGCCAGGCGGTGTCGGTGTAGTCCACGGCGAGGTCGGCGCCGTTCGCGCGCACGCGGGCGGTCTTCCCCGGCCCGCCCGCCAGGCCGATCACCAGGGCACCGGCGTTCTTCGCGTACTGCACGAGCAGCGTGCCGATGCCGCCCGCGGCGGCCGGTACGACGACCACGTCCTGCGGTCCCGGCTCGGCGAACTGCACGATCCCCAGCGCCGTACGCCCCGTGCCGATCACGGCGACGGCCTCGGCGAAGTCCAGGCTCTCCGGTATCTCGTGCAGACGATCGGCGCCGGTGACGGCGAGTTCGGCGTACCCACCGGGCGCGAAACCCAGATGGGCGACCACCCGCCTGCCGAGCCACGCCCCGTCCACGCCGTCGCCGAGGGCGTCCACGACCCCGGCGACCTCGCGGCCGGGGACGGTGGGCAGCGCGGGCGGTGCGGGCAGCGGGCCGCGCTGTCCCTCGCGCAGGGCGGTGTCCAGGAGATGCACGCCGGCCGCGGCGACCGCGATCCGCACCTCACCCGGGCCCGGGACCGGATCAGCGGTCTCCTCGTAGGTCAGGTTCTCGGCCGGCCCGAAGGCGTGCAGGCGAACGGCATGCATGGGACCCCCAGTGATCAGGTGTGCGTTCTCGGAGGCCAACTCTTCGACCTCAAGCATGCTTGAGGTCAAGGGCGGACCGGCCGAGGATCAGGGCCACCGCGGTGACCGCACTGTTGAAGGACACCTCCGCCAGCACCCCTGGCGCCGCCACCTGGTCGCCCGCGAGGTAGACGCCGTCGCCCCGGTCCACGGCGGGCCGGTCCCGCCAGCTGCTTCCCGGCCGGTCCACAGCCCCCGTACGGCCGTCCGCCACGGCCGCCCGCCGCCAGGTCACCCGCTCCCGCCACCCTCCGAAGGCCAGGTCGAGCAGCTCCTCGGCGCGGGCGACCCCGTCGGCGCGGGTCTCGTCCGGGCCGATCGGGATCTGGCCCTGGACCAGTTGCTCACCGGCGGGCGCGAGGGTGCGGTCCGGGCCGCTGAACCGTTCCAGCCAGCCGGTCGCGTCCAGGTCGGAGACGATGAAGGGGTCCCCGCGGCGGGTGCGCAGCGCGAGGTCGAGCAGCACGGTGCGGCCGCTGGGCCAGGTCAGCGAGTCGTCGCCGAGCAGCCGCCGGGCGGCGGCGAGGGAGGTGGCGACGACCACGGGCCCGTCGGCCGGCAGGTCGTCGACCCGCGCCTGCGTCTCCAGCCGCACGCCGAGGTTCCAGGCCCGTTCGGCCATCCGGTCGATGACGCTCGACCAGCCGCCGCGCGGGTAGTGCGCCTCCGGCGGCAGCTTGGTGGCCCGGCGCAGGCGTTCCTGCACGAAGGCGGCGGACAGCGAGCCGGGGTCGTGGTGGAAGAGGGCGACGGCGGCGTAGTTCGCCGCCGCCCGGGCGGCCTCCGCGCCCGCGATGTCGGTCGCCCAGCTCAGGAAGTCGGAGTCCACGGGGGCCTGGCCGATGCCTGGCCGCAACATCTTGAGCAGGGCGAAGGGCGGGGTGCGGCGCAGGACGCCGTGGTGGCGCAGCCGCAGCCGGGCCGCCTCCAGCGGCGGGAGCGGCGCGAGCGGCCCGATCAGGTTCCGCTGCCTGAGCCAGGTCCAGTGCGGGCCTCCGTTGTAGAGGGCGTGCGGCCCCTCGTTCGTGCGGTACGGCCCCTCGGCGGTGCGGGCCCGGCCGCCCAGGGTGCGGTGGGCCTCGTACACGGTGACCTTGGCGCCTGCCTCGGCGGCGGTGATCGCGGCGGTGAGTCCGGCGAAGCCGCCGCCGACGACGGTGATGCGGTGCATGGGATGCGGTCCCCCTCGGGTCGGTTCACCTGGTCCGTGAGTACGACCGCACCGACCGCCTGAAATGTGACATCGACCGGCCGGGGATGCGGATTTCGCAGGTCGGGACGGATTGTCAGTGGCCGGGTGCAGCATGGGGGCATGGCGAGGAGAGCGACGGGCAAGGGCAGCGGCACGGGCGGGGCGGACGTGAAGGGGGCACGGCGGCCGGAGCTGCGGCTGCCGCCCCTGGAGCCCTGGACGGGCAAGGAGTTGGAGCCGGACGGCGACTACGACGGGCTGGAGTTCCGGGAGACCGACCTGGCCGGTCAGGACGGCGTGGGCGCCCGCTTCATGGACTGTGCGCTGACGGGCTGCGCGGTGGACGAGACGGCACTGGGCCGGGCCCGGGTGCTGGACTCGGTCCTCACCGGCCTGCGGGGCGTCGGGACGAACCTCGCCGAGTCCACTTTCCGCGACGTCGAGTTGATCGACGCCCGCCTCGGCGGCACCCAGCTGCACGGCGCCGTCCTGGAGCGGGTGGTGATCCGGGGCGGCAAGATCGACTATCTCAATCTCCGCGAGGCCCGCCTCAAGGACGTCGTCTTCGAGTCCTGCGTCCTGGTCGAGCCGGACTTCGCCGGTGCCCGTCTGGAGCGGGTGGAGTTCGTCGACTGCGCCCTGAAGGAGGCCGACTTCGGCGGCGCGACCCTGAAGGACGTGGACCTGCGCGGGGCCGCCCCGCTGGAGATCGTGCGCGGTCTGGACCGGCTCTCGGGCGCGGTGATCAGCACGGGGCAACTGCTGGACCTGGCGCCCGTGCTGGCGGGGGAACTGGGGATCAGGGTCGAGTGAAGCGGCACCCGTCCGGCGCCTGCGGACGGGTCGTGCGGGCCGGGGCGGGGGTTGGGGTCGTGCGGGCCGGAGCGGAGGCCGGGGCAGTGGGGGCTGGAGCGGGAGAGCGGGCGGTTCGGGCCGGAGGGCGGGGCCCCAGCCCCCGGCTCACTGCACCCGCGGAAAGCGGGCCTGAAGCGTCCAGATCGCCGGGTTCTCCGCCAGGTCCTCGTGCAGATCGATCAGGTCGGCGAGCAGGTCGTGCAGGAAGTCGCGGGCCTCACGGCGGAGTTCGGTGTGGGAGAAGGTGAGCGGCGGCTCCTCGGCGGGCATCCAGTCGGCCTCGATGTCCACCCAGCCGAAGCGGCGCTCGAAGAGCATCCGGTCGGTGGACTCGGTGAAGTCCAGCTCGGCCTGCTGCGGCCGGGAGGCACGGGAGCCCATCGGATCCCGGTCCAGTTGCTCCGCGATGTCGCACAGCGCCCACGCGAAGTCCAGCACCGGCACCCATCCCCAGGCTGTGGACAGTTCCCGGTCCGTCCCGGTGTCCGCGAGATAGACGTCCCCGCAGAACAGGTCGTGCCGCAGCGCGTGGACGTCCGCACGGCGGTAGTCGGTCTGCGGCGGGTCCGGGAAGCGGTTGGAGAGGGCGTAGCCGATGTCGAGCACGCAGGAGATGGTGTCACGCCGACCGGCCCGGCCTGCCGCGGCCCGGCCCTGCCGCGGTGCGGACCGCCCGCCTAAGATCACTGACATGTCCAGATCCGTGCGCCTTGTCCCGTCCGCCGCCGCCCTGCTCGCCCTCGCCCTCACCGGCACCGCGTGCGAAGGCGGCGTCCACGGCACCCCGGGCGGCTCCGGCGTGCGCGATCCGTACTTCCCGAAGGCGGGCAACGGCGGCTACGACGTCAGCCACTACGCCCTCACCCTCGACTACACCCCCGGCACCCACCGTCTCACCGGCAAGGCGGTCATCACCGCCCGCGCCACCCAGGACCTGACCGCCTTCGACCTCGACCTCGCCGGGCTGGACGTCGACTCGGTCGATGTAGAGGGCAGACGCGCCCTGTGGAACCGCACCGGCCAGGAACTCACCGTCCGCCCCCACGACGACCTCAGCGACGGCGAGACCTTCACCACCACCGTGCGCTACTCGGGCACCCCGAAGACCCTCACCGACCCCGACGGCTCCGAGGAAGGCTGGCTGCGCACCGCCGACGGCGCGCTGGGCCTCGGCGAGCCGGTCGGTTCCATGGCCTGGTTCCCCGGCAACCACCACCCCTCCGACAAGGCGACGTACGACATCACGGTCACCGTCCCGGAGGGCCTCCAGGCCGTCTCCAACGGGGAGTTGACGCGCCAGGACACCAAGGGCGGCCGCACCACCTTCGCCTGGCACACCCCCCAGCCCATGGCGAGCTACGTCGCCACGGTCGCCATCGGCCACTACGACCTCAAGCGCACCACGGGCCCGCACGGCCTGCCGATCATCACCGCCGTCGACCCGACCCAGGCCAAGGCGAGCGCCAAGGTGCTCGCGAAGATCCCCGACATCATCGACTGGGAGGAGACCAACTTCGGGCCGTACCCCTTCTCCTCCACCGGAGCGATCGTCGACCGCCCGGGCGACGCCGGATACGCGCTGGAGACCCAGAACCGGCCCGTCTTCCCGGCCGACCAGCTCGACACCAGCACGCTCGTGCACGAACTCGCCCACCAGTGGTACGGCGACTCGGTCACCCCGAAGTCCTGGCGGGACATGTGGCTCAACGAGGGCTTCGCGACGTACGCGGAGTGGCTGTACAAGGAGGACCACGGCGGCAAGAGCGCACAGAAGACCTTCGACGAGCTGTACGAGGACGACGACGAGGCCGTGTGGGCCTTCCCTCCGGCGAAACCTTCCAGCGCCGCGCACATCTCCGACAGTCCCGTCTACGAGCGCGGCGCGATGGTCCTGCAGAAGATCCGCCAGAAGGTCGGCGACGACACCTTCTACGACATCATCCAGGGCTGGGCCGCCTCCCGCCGGCACGGCAGCGCGAGCACCGCCGACTTCACCGCGTACGTCGAGAAGAAGGCCCCGGACAAGGACTTCAAGAAGATCTGGAAGGACTGGCTGTACGGCGACGGCCGGCCGTCCCGTCCGTGACCGGAGAAGTGGCCGACGGGGAATTCGGATTGACCCCTTCCGGATAAGGGTGCCACGCCGGGGATTTCGCAGGTGTGGGCATGACATCGTCAAGTGCTAAAGTCGGCCAGCTTGATGATCTTGAAAAACCATCATGGATCGACGAGGTGCTCTGGCATGCCCGAAATCCCGGCATGCCCGCAACTCGTATGACGGAGGGGATCTTTGTGAAGAGGAAAATGGCCAAGGCGCTCCTGGTCGCCACGGCAGTGCCCGCCCTGCTCGTCTCCACGTCCGTGGCCGCGTCCGCGGACGGCTGGGTGACGTGGAAGAACCAGAAGTCCGGCTATTACCTCACGGCCAACAGCGGTGGCACCGTCAAGGGCAACTGGGCCATGCCCGGGGTGAACGAGACCGAATACCAGTGGTACGACACCTCGAACAGCGACGGCAGCTACAACGAGTCCAACGGCTATGGCATGTGCCTCGTCGGCTACTACCGGCAGGTGTACACCGAGGGCTGCAACAGCCGGCGTGACCAGACGAACTGGTGGCAGCGGTGGTACGAGATCTCGACGTCGTCGGGCTGGAAGCTGAAGAACCGCCAGACCGGCTGGATCCTGGACGACGAGGGCCACGGCGGCATCTACGCCAACTCCACCGACTACAACAACTCCAACCAGCGCTGGAAGTAATGTCCACGCACAGGGCCCGCCGTTATGTTCGGCGGGCCCTGTTCCCGTGGTGCTGAATCGGCGACCGCTTCTCAGACGCCGGCCCTGATGATTTTCCCGGCCGATTCCACCTTCTGCCGCTGGGTACGCCGCGCGTCCTGCAGCTGCTTCGCCCGCTGCCCGATGATCTCCCGCTCGTAGGCGGCGGAAACCAGTGCGGCGGTCTGCAGGTACTGGGCCTTCCGCTTGCATTCGACGTCCGTGACGGCGGCCGCGATCTCGGCGGGGGAGGGCGGAGGCAGGGTCGCCCCCTTGGGGACGGGCAGGCCCTTGCCGAGGAGGTTCCGGTCGTGCGCGGGGGCCAGCGGGTTGTCGTAGTCGTAGCCCGATTTCTTCATGCAGGCACTCCACTTGGAGACGGCGCCCACGACCCGGCTGTCCTGGAAGGTGGCGTCCAGTGTCTGCGACCTCAGCTGCTGGACGACTCCGAACAAGGTCAACGGGTTCTTGCCGCCGAGTTCCCTGCGCGCCTTCCCCTCGCAGCCGAGTCGGCCGGTCTTCGGGTCGTCGAAATAGGCCCGCTTGACCGCCGGAGTGATGCCGTCAGGAGCCGGTCCACCTCCCGTGGGCTTCTTCTCGGGGAACGGTTCCCGGTACCCGTAGACCTTGACGGCTTTCATGTCGATCACGCCGTAGATCACATAAGGGGCCGTCGGCTCGGGGCCGCCGGCCGGCATGAGCGCCTTGGGGAGCGCCAGTTTCTCGGCGCGCATGCACCGTTGGGCGAGGACGTTCTCGGCGCGGACGATCGTGCTCTCGTCCTTCACGGAGACATAGGCGTCCAATGGCAGGGTCATCGAACCGTCCGGCCGGACGACCGCACCGCCGCCCTTGAAATCGACCGGCTTGGACGGATCGCCGTCCGACGCCGTCACGAGCGGCGGAATCGAGGGCTCCGTACCCGAAAAGCCGGGCGGGGCGGGCTTCTTCGCCGAATCGCCGTTCTCCGCCCCCGAGGAGCTGCTGCATCCCCCGGCCGTGACCACGGCCATCAGCACTGCACCGGCCACCCACAGTGGCCTGGATTTACGTATCGCTCTCATCTTCCCGAAATCGATCCGACGTCATCGGACAGGGCCGGGGGAGACGGGTGCCGGACTCACGGAACGGCCCTCACGGTGGCCGTGCCGGCCACCGGTGTCCGTCCGCGAGGACGCGATATCCAGTTCGGTCTGCACGCCCGGCCCAAGCGCCGGGTCGCCCCCCGAGCAGACCCATGAGTGCCGATTCTGTCAGAGATCGTTTCCCGGCCGGACGCCGGACGATCAAGGTCTTTCACGCGTCGGAGCCCCCGGCCGCACGGCCGGGGGCTCCGAGGCTTCACTGCCGGGGCAGGTGTGCTCAGACGTTCACGCCGAAGTCCTGGGCGATGCCGACCAGGCCCGAGGCGTAGCCCTGGCCCACGGCGCGGAACTTCCACTCCGCGCCGTTGCGGTACAGCTCGCCGAAGACCATGGCCGTCTCGGTGGCGGCGTCCTCGGACAGGTCGTAGCGGGCGATCTCGGCGCCGCCGGCCTGGTTGACGATGCGGATGTAGGCGTTGCGGACCTGGCCGAAGTTCTGGCCGCGGTTCTCGGCGTCGTAGATGGAGACCGGGAAGACGATCTTGTCGATGTCGGCGGGAAGGGCGGCGAGGTTGACGTTGATCGCCTCGTCGTCGCCGGCGCCTTCGCCCGTGCGGTTGTCGCCCGTGTGGACGATCGAGTTGTCCGGGGTCTGCTTGTTGTTGAAGAAGACGAAGTGGGCGTCGGAGTAGACCTTGCCCTGCGTGTTGACCGCGATGGCGGAGGCGTCCAGGTCGAAGTCCGTGCCGGTGGTGGTGCGGACGTCCCAGCCGAGGCCCACGGTGACGGCGGTCAGGCCCGGTGCCTCCTTGGTGAGCGAGACGTTGCCACCCTTGGACAGGCTTACAGCCATGATTGGGAGTCCTTCCCTTTAGGTTTCTGTGCCGACGAAGCTACCGTCACCCGGAAGAACGTCGAGGGGGGTCCCCATGGTTCCGGATCCCTTTACCTCTTTTACCGACGCTGCCTCTTTCCCCGATGCCGAAAACCGGGTGACGTGAGGCGGGCCGGACCGGGAACATGGGACACATGTCCGGTCCTTCTCTGGGGTCCGGGGGTCCGGCCCCCGGAAGACACCCGATCCGTGGCTCCGTCTCGCTTCCCGAGGCCGAGCTGATGTGGCGTTTCTCCAGGTCGTCCGGGCCGGGCGGCCAGCATGTGAACACCAGCGACTCCCAGGCGGAGCTGCGCTTCGACCTCGCCGCCACCGAGGCGCTTCCCCCGGTGTGGAAGGAGCGGGCGCTGCAACGGCTGGCCGGGCGGCTGGTCGACGGGGTCATCGTCGTACGGTCCTCCGAGCACCGCTCCCAGTGGCGCAACCGCGAGGCCGCCGCCGTGCGCCTCGCCGCCCTTCTCGCGGAGGCCACCGCACCCCCGCCCAAGCCCCGCAGACCGACCCGGATCCCGCGCGGGATCAACGAGCGCCGTCTGCGGGAGAAGAAACAGCACTCCGAGAGGAAGCGGGGCCGCTCCGGCCGCGACTGGACGTAGCCGACACGCCCTGCGGTCACACTTCCGCCTCCCGATCCGTCATCCCGTCGACCGGTACGGAACGGGACGGAGAGGCTGGACCCGCTGATGAGCGACAGCGACCGCGACACTGACCAGGGCGAGCGGGACGCCGACCAGGGCGACTGCGGCAACGGCCACGGCGACCGGGACATGGACCACGGCGACCGCAGCGGCGGCAGTGACCGCCGCGGCGACACGGACTTCCTCGCCGAGCGGTTCGAGGAGCACCGCAGTCATCTGCGTGCCGTCGCGCACCGCATGCTCGGGTCGGCCGCCGAGGCCGACGACGCCGTGCAGGAGTCCTGGTTCCGGCTCAGCCGCACCGACGCCCGGCAGGTGGAGAACCTCGGAGGCTGGCTGACGACCGTGGTGGGCCGGGTCTGCCTGGACATGCTCCGCTCCCGCCGCTCCCGTGGCGAGCAGCCGCTGGACAGCTGGAACCCGGCGCCGTCCCACGAACCGGACCCCGCCCAGGACGCCCTGCTCGCAGACTCGGTCGGGGTCGCGCTCCTCGTCGTCCTCGACACCCTCACCCCGGCCGAGCGGCTCGCGTTCGTGCTGCACGACCTGTTCGCCGTGCCGTTCGAGGACATCGCCGGCGTCCTCGGCCGCAGCCCGGCCGCGGCTCGGCAGCTCGCCAGCCGGGCCCGCCGCCGGGTGCAGGGCGCGAAGGCCCCGGACGCCGATCTGGTCCGGCAGCGCCGGATCGTCGACGCCTTCCTGGCCGCCGCGCGGGACGGTGACTTCGACGGGCTGCTGGCGGTACTCGACCCGGATGTGGTGGCCCGCAGCGAGGCCGGTGTGACCAGCGGCGCCTCGGCGGTCGCCGCGGGCGCGACGAGCTACGCCGGCCTGGCCCGGGTCGCGCACCCGGCCCTGGTCGACGGCGCCGTCGGCCTGGTGGTCCTGGCCGCCGACGGCCGCCCCGAGCGCGCGCTGACCTTCACCTTCGTCCGCGAGCGCATCGCCGTCATCGAGATCGTGACCGACCCGGCGCGGGTGTCCCGGCTCGGCATCGAGCCGGCATAGCGGGTCCCGCGGTCGGGCCGAGGGCGAGTGGCGGGTCCGGCGGGCGGGCCGAAAGTGAGCGGCGGGCCCGGGGGCCGGACCGAGGGGGCGCGGCGATGCCCGACGCAGCCGGAAGGACGCACACGGGCCCGGTCAAAGGACGCACACGGGGCCGGTCAAAGGTCCAGCACACCCACCGTCTGGCCCCCGCTCGTCTCCCCGTTCGTGCGGAAGCCCAGGCGGAGGTAGAACTCCTCGGGGCCGTCCGCGCCCGGGTGCCAGGTGACGTACAGCTCCTTGGCGTCCCGGCGGCGGAGTTCGGCGGCCACGGCGTCGACGGCGAAGCGGCCGTAGCCCCTGCTCTGTTCTCCGGCGTCGATGTTCAGACGCCACAGGCCGGAGCGGATCACGCTGCCGTCGAGGCGCCAGTCGATGTCGAGGAAGGCCATCAGGAAGCCGACCGGCCGGTCGTCGTCCACGATCAGGCGTGGCCAGGCGACGCCTGCGGGTCGGACGTAGGCCTCGGCGAGGGAATGCGAGACCGGCTCGACCGCGTGCTCCTGGCCGGGGCGGACGCGGATGGCGAGGGCGGCTTCGAGATTGTGAGGGGTTATTTCTTCCAGACGGGGTGTCATTCGCGCACATTAAGCACCCCGTTCACGGCCCGGCCACGGAATTACCGGCCCGGGCCGGCCGATTAGCCCAACTGCCGGTAACGGCCCCGGAAATAGAGCAGTGGACCGCCCTCCGCGCTCGGCACCTGCGCGGTCAGCACCCGGCCGATGACGAGGGTGTGGTCCCCCGCCGTCACCCGCTGCTCGGTGCGGCACTCCAGGGTGGCCAGCGCACCGCCCATCAGCGGGGCGCCGGTGGCCTCTCCGCGGGCGTAGGGGAGGTCCTCGAAGAGCAGGCGGTCGCTGATGCGGCCCTTCATGGCGAAGCGTCCGGCGATGTGCCGCTGGCTCTCGGTGAGGACCGAGACCGCCCACAGCGGCTGTTCGTCGAGCAGGTCGTCCATGCGGGAGCCCTCGCGCAGGCTGACCAGCACCAGCGGCGGGTCCAGCGACACCGACATGAAGGCGGTGGCGGTCATGCCGACGTCCTCGACACCCGGTGCACCCGGATCGTCCGGGTCCAGCGGCGGCTCCTGCGCGGTGACCAGGACCACACCCGCGGCCAGCCGGGACATCGCGGCACGGAACTCGTCGTTGCTCACCCCCACAGCATGCCCGGAAGCGGCGGGGGCGGTGGGTGAGGGAGTCTTCAGCACGCCGGAAACGCTAATCTCCGCACGGCACGCGCCGCATCGGACCCTGGGCCGAGCCGGGTCCTAGGACCGCGGGACCAGGCGTCGGCGGAGCCGGGACCGGGAACGGACCTGGGACGGCCTTGGGGCGGCCGACCCGGGACGGCCTTGGGACTGCGGGGCGTTCGAGCGTCATGCGCCACGCACGCACAGTGTGTGTTCAGTAGACGCACAGGGAAAACGCAGAAACTCCACTCAATTGTTCACGTTCTTATGTGACTTGAGTCACAAGGGGCAGGAATTGTTGACCCTGTGTACCGAGTGGGCAGCGCGCTGTGATTCAGTGGCGGGAAGCTGTGAGACCACCGTCAGAGCACCACCGACAGCACCACCTGGCACCGCGTAAAGCAACGCCGAAGACAACCCTTGATTCGCTGCGAGGTCTCGGGGGGAGGGCGAGCATGGAGACCGAGTCGGAGCCGTATGTCCGTCTTGCGTCCCTGCGGCAGCTGCACCAGGTCATGGCCGACATGAACACGGC
Source organism: Streptomyces sp. NPDC020362 (assembly GCF_040642095.1). Lineage (NCBI taxonomy): Bacteria > Bacillati > Actinomycetota > Actinomycetes > Kitasatosporales > Streptomycetaceae > Streptomyces > Streptomyces sp. NPDC020362. The sequence goes on along the minus strand of NZ_JBFAET010000071.1, from coordinate 22,851 downwards.
ACGCAGCCTGGCGGACACACTGCAGACCGTGGCCGACGGCGTCGTGAACGCCCTCGGCTACGAGATGGCCTGCGTCAACCTCGTACGCCCCGACGGCGATCTCGTCGTCGCCGCCCTCTCCGGCAACTCGGCCGCCGAGGCCCTGATCACCGGACGGGTCGGCTCCCGCGACGCCTGGCTGCGCCGGCTGAACATGGGCGAGCAGTGGGGCGACCTGGTCTTCATACCGCACACCGAGGGCTGGGTGCTGGACGACGACGACGTCCCGCAGTGGTACACCGACGGGCCCGCGCCGCGCTTCGAGGACGAGTGGCACCCCTCCGACCGGCTCTTCGCGCCGATGTACACGCCCGGCGTGCAGGGCGGCTCCTCCGGTGAGCTGCTCGGCGTCATATCGGTCGACCGGCCGCGCAACGGCCGCCGCCCCGGCGCCTGGGGCCGCGAGGCCCTGCAGATGTACGCCTTCCAGGCCGCCATCGCGATCAGCAACGCGCGTCTACGTGCGAACATGCAGCGCGCCCTGGTCCGCCTGGAGCGCGAGCAGCAGGCGCTGCGGGCCAGCGAGGAAAGCTTCAGGCAGGCCTTCGAGTACGCCCCCTCCGGCATGGCGATCGCCGAGATGGGCGGCGACCAGCACGGCCGGATCCTGCGCACCAACGACGCCCTGTGCCGCCTGCTGGGCCGCCCCGCCTCCGCGATGCGCCGCTACTCCTTCTCGGATCTCGTGCACCCCGAGGACATCGGCACGCTGCTGAGGACCTCCGCGGAGGGGGGCCGCGCGGAACTCCGCCTCGGCCGCCGCGACGGCAGCTACGTCTGGGTCAGCCTGCGCAACTCCGTCGTCGCCGACGCGGCCGACGGGCCCCGCTTCCTGCTCACCCACGTCGAGGAGATCGAGGAGCGCAAGCGCCGCGAGCTGCAGCTCGCCCACCGCGCCTCCCACGACTCCCTCACCGGCCTGCCGAACTCCGCCGAGCTGCGCTCACGCCTGTCGGCCCGCCTGTGCCGGCGCCAGGCCCATGCCGGTGAGCTGGAGTCCCTCGACGCGGCCTACGGCCATCCGGCGTTCGACGCCCCCACCGCCCACGGCTTCGACTTCGCGCCGGGCGCGGAGGCGTACGACACCTTCGACCACCACGTGCACACCGTCGCCCCCGAGGACGGCCACGACGACGGCGCCAAGGGTCTCGCGGTCCTCTTCTGCGACCTGGACGGCTTCAAGTCGATCAACGACCGGTTCGGCCACAACGCGGGCGACGCGGTCCTGATCGAGGTCGCCCGGCGGCTGTCCCGGGGGGTGCGCGACGGCGACACCGTCGCCCGGCTCGGCGGCGACGAGTTCGTGATCCTCGCCGACGGCCTCGGCAAGGCCGACGCCCAGGACCTGGCGGTACGCCTGCGCAACGAGATCATCCAGCCGATCCGCGCCGAGGGCCGGGCGGTCCGGGTGGGCGCCAGTTTCGGCATCGGCTGGGCACACTGCGGCATGACGGCGGACGAAGTGTTGAAGTCAGCCGACGAGCGGATGTACGTAGAGAAACGATCTCGTCCCAAACAACATCGACGCGCCGGATGATCCGCAGGTCAGCGAGTTGATGCGGTCTGAGTCACCCGTTTGGGCCAGCCAGAGCGGGTAGGCTCGCCATTCCAATCCTGTATCGCATCCGCCCGCACCTGTTGAGGAGTACCTAGGGATGACGCCCGGCGACAACGGCGCGAGCACGCCCGAGGACGACGACCCGTTCGGCTATCTGTACGCCGACGGGCAGGCCAGAGGGGCCCAGCCGCCGTCCGGTGGGTACGGCTACCCGAACTCGGTCAGCAGGAGCAGCAGGGTGCGCGCGGTCGGCGAGCGCCAGTACGGCCAGCAGCAGGCCCCTTACGGTCAGCAGCAGCCCACCGTCCCGCAGCAGGGTGCCTACGGCCAGCCGAACGCCCACTACCAGGCCCCCGAGACCCTCCCCGGCGGAGCCCCGACCGGCCGCCAGCCCATGGCGCCCGGCGGCGGCCGCCGCGGCCCGAACACCAAGGGTTTGCTGATCGGCGCGATCGCGGTGGTCGCCGCGGTCGTCATAGGCATCGGCATCGCGGTGCTCAACGGGGACGACGGCAAGAAGACCGGCAACCAGGCCGGCACCACCCCGACCCAGTCCCAGAGCCACGAGCCGAGCCCGTCAGGGAGCAGCTCGGCTGGGAGCGGCAACCTGAAGATCGACGCTGCGGACGGCTCCGCACAGCTGTCGGGCGGTGCCACGGTGGCCTCGGACGTCAAGGGCGCGCAGGCCGCGGGCGGCAAGTACGTGGGTGGCCTGAACCAGGTCGGTTCCTCGATCACCTGGAGCGTGGACGTACCCTCGGGGGGCCTCTACACCCTGTTCGCGAACTTCAGCGCGGCCGGCTCGGACCAGACGATGACGGTCAGCGTCAACGGCAAGCCGTTCGGTACCGGGCTGCCGCTGAAGAACTACAGGCACGCCAAGGACGGCGACTTCGCGAACGGTTGGACGACGACCTACGTGTGGCCCACCCTCGAGCAGGGCTCCAATACGATCTCCGTCTCCTGCCAGCCCGGCGACAAGTGCAACGCGCTGATCGACCAGCTTTGGCTCCAGCAGGGCAAGCACACGCGGAACGGCTAAGCCGCGCTGACCACCCCGGTCACCGCCACCCGCCCCCGCAGTTCCTCGTACACCGCCGGATCGAACTCCCCCGCCACCGGGGCCCGTACCGTCGCCGCCGACAAGGCCACCGCGCGCGCCAGCCGCTCCGGCCAGGGCAGCCGTTCCACGAGTCCCGACAGCAGGCCCGCCACCGCCGAGTCGCCTGCGCCGGTCGGGTTGCCGCGGACGCGGGACGGTGGGGTGGCGCGCCAGCGGCCCTGTGGGGTGGCGGCCAGCAGGCCCTCCGGGCCGAGGGAGGCGACCACTGTGGTGGCGCCTCGGCGGCGGGCGTCCTGGGTGGCGCGCAGCGGATCGTGGGAGCCGGTGAGTTCGGCCAGTTCGTCGGAGTTGGGCTTGATGATGTCGGGGCGGGCGGCGACCCCCCGGCGCAGGGGCTCGCCGCTGGTGTCGAGGAGAACGGGGACGCCGAGGGTGCGTGCGGCTCGTACGAGGCCCGCGTAGGCGCCCACCGGCACTCCAGGCGGCAGGCTGCCGGAGAGGGCCACCGCCGAGGCGGTGGGCAGCAGTTCCTCGTACCGGTCCAGGAAGGTGCCCCATTCGGTGGGGGATATCTGCGGACCGGGTTCGTTCAACTGGGTCGTGTCGCCGGTCAGTTCGTCGACGACTGCAATCGTGCGCCGGGTCGCCCCGGTGACCGGTACCAGTGCGTCCGTCACGCCGGGCATGTCCGCGAGCCGGTCGCGTATGGCGCGGCCGGTCGCGCCGCCGGCGAACCCGGTGGCCGTCACCTCGTGGCCGAGGGCGGCCAGCACGCGGGCCACGTTCAGTCCCTTGCCGCCGGGACGCTCGATGACGTCCGAGACGCGGTGCGAGGTGTGCGGCCGCAGGGACCGGACGCGATAGGTGATGTCGAGAGCGGTGTTCAGTGTGACCGTGAGGATCACCCGGGCCGACCTCCCTCGAAGTCCGTACGTCATCGGTGACTGGGGCCCCGATCATGCCAAAGAGACGGCGGTCGGCCCAGGGGGAGGACCGGCCGCCGTCCGGCGAAGGGAGGTACGGATCAGGGCAGTTGGGGCGCAACCACCCATTCGCCCTGGCGCATCACGCCCTTGAGGTCGAAGTTCTCGTCCAGCAGGACCAGGTCGGCGTCCTTGCCGGGCTCCAGGGAACCGATGCGGTCGAAGAGGCCGAGCAGTCGGGCCGGGTTCGCCGACAACGCCGTCACGGCGTCCTCCACCGCCAGCTTGTCGACGGTCACCGCCCGCTTGAACGCGCGGTCCAGGGTGAGCGTGGAGCCCGCGATCGAGCCGCCCTCCACCAGCCGGGCCACGCCCTCGCTGACCTCGACCTCCAGCGGGCCGAGCATGTAGCGGCCGTCGCCGATGCCGGCCGCGTCCATCGCGTCGGTGATGAACGCGACCCGGGAGGCGCCCGCGTGATGGAACGCCAGCTCCAGCGCGGCCGGATGCAAATGCGTACCGTCGTTGATCAGCTCCACCGTCACTCGCTCGTCCTCCAGGAGGGCGGCGATCGGGCCGGGGGAGCGGTGGCCGAGGGTGGGCATGGCGTTGAAGAGGTGGGTGGCGACCGTGGCGCCCGCGTCGATGGCCTCGACCGTCTGCTCGTAGGTGGCGTCGGTGTGGCCGATGGCGGCGATCACGCCGTGTTCGGCGAGCAGCCGCACGGAGTCGATGCCGCCCGGCAGCTCGGTGGCGAGGGTGACCATCTTCGCCTTGCCGCGCGCCGCGTCGATCAGCTTGCGCACCTCTGCCGGCTCCGGGTCGCGCAGTAGCTCCTCGGAGTGGGCGCCCTTGCGGCACGGGGAGATGAACGGCCCCTCGAAGTGGATGCCGGCGATGTCGCCCTGCTCGGCCAGCTCGCTCAGCAGCCCCGCCTGCTGCACCAGCAGGTCCATCTCGTCGGTGACGGTGGAGGCGACCAGCGTGGTCGTGCCGTGCAGGCGGTGGGTGCGGACGGCCTTCAGGATGTCGTCCGCCGTGCCGGAGAAGGAGGCGCCGCCGCCGCCGTGGTTGTGGATGTCGACGAAGCCGGGTACCACCCAGTGGCCGGTTACGTCGATCACCTGGGCGTTTGCGGGGGCTGTGCCGGTGATTCGCCTGCCGTCGACGGCCACCTGGCCGTTTTCCACGGTTCCGGTGGGGAGGACCGCCTTTGCGCCAGTGAGTACCTGCGGGCCGGTGGGGGCTGGTCGCGCAGTTCCCCGCGCCCCTTTCGAAGCCCCCGGAGTTCGACGGTCCTGCTCGTTGGCCATCAGGTGCTTACCTCCGGAGTCGTAGGAGTGGAGCCGAGCAGATCCCGGGCGAGGAGTCCCGCGCCCAGGCAGCCGGCGGTGTCGCCGAGGGCGGCGGGGACGATGGACGGCAGTTTCTGGAAGGTGACGCGCTGCCGGACGGCGTCCCGCAGCGGTTGGAACAACACTTCCCCCGCCTCGGCAAGACCGCCACCGATGATCAGCGTGCGCGGGTCCAGCAGGGTGAGCGCGGTGACCAGCCCGTCGGCGAGCGCGTCCACCGCCTCCTGCCAGATCCGGACGGCGTTCGGGTCACCGGACGCGACGGCCTTCGCGCAGTCGGCCGCGTCCGCCTCGGGGTCCCCGCAGGCCGCCGCCCATGCCTCGCTGACCGCGGAAGCGGAGGCGTACCGCTCCAGGCAGCCGCGCTGCCCGCAGGGGCAGGGGGTGCCTGAGGGGCGTACGACGACATGGCCGATCTCGCCCGCGAAGCCGTGCGCGCCCGCCTCCACCCGCCCGTCCAGGCCGATGGCGCCGGCGATGCCGGTGCCGAGCGGCACGAACAGGAACCGGTCGGCGCCCTTGCCCGCACCGATCCGGCCCTCGGCGAGCCCGCCGGTGCGCACGTCGTGGCCGAGCGCCACGGGCACGCCGAGCCGCTCGGCGAGCAGGTCGCGCAGGGGTACGTCCCGCCAGCCGAGGTTGGCTGCGTAGACGGCGATGCCCTGCTCCTCGTCGACGATGCCGGGGACCGCGAGACCGGCCGCGGCGGCCGCTTCGCCGTAGTGCTCCACGCCGTACGCGCGCAGCTCGACGGCGAAGTCGAGGATGGTCTCGACCACCGCGTCGGGACCGCGCTCGCGGCCGGTCGCGCGGCGGGCGCGGTGCAGCAGGGCGCCGTCGTCGCCGACGAGGGCTGCCTTCATCCCGGTACCGCCCACGTCCAGGGCGATGACATGTCTCACGGGGGACAGTGTGACCCCCGGACCCACAAGAGGTCTAGTCCACTCACGTGGTGTAGACCTTATGCGTCCATATATTGAACGGTCAGACAGCAGGGTTGGGGCTTTGACGGTGGGTCGGCGTACGGCAGGAACGATCGCGGTGGTGTCCGCACTGGGCATGACGGCGGTCCTGGGCGGTTGCGGGAGCTCGGGGTCCTCCGACGTGACCCTGAAGCTGGTCGCGGCCGACTACGGCGACTCCGCCGCGAACAGCACACAGAAATACTGGGACAAGCTGGCCAAGGCGTACGAGGCCAAGCACTCCGGCGTGAAGATCCAGGTCAGCGTCTACTCCTGGAACGACGTCGACCGCAAGGTCAAGGACATGGTCGATGCCGGCCACGCCCCCGACCTGGCCCAGATCGGCGCCTACGCCGACTACGCGGCCGCGGGCAAGCTCTACCAGGTCTCCGACCTGCTCTCCATCCGCACCCAGGCCGACTTCCTCTCCCAGCTCGCCGACGCGGGCGAGTGGAAGCACGTCCAGTACGGCATTCCGTTCGGCGCCTCCACCCGGGTGCTCTTCTACAACAAGACCCTGTTCGCCAAGGCCGGCATCACCCCGCCCACCACCTGGGACGAACTGGCCGCCGATGCGAAGGCGCTCAAGGACAAGGGCGTGAAGTACCCCCTCGCGCTGCCGCTCGGCCCCGAGGAGGCCCAGGCCGAGACCATGCAGTGGCTGCTGAGCGGCGGCAACGGCTACACCGACGACATCGGCACTTACACCATCGACTCCGCGCAGAACGTCCAGACCTTCACCTGGCTCAAGGACGAACTGGTCGACAAGGGGCTGACCGGCCCCGTCGCACCCGGCAGGCTCAACCGCGCGGACGCCTTCGCCGCCTTCGCGGACGGCCAGGTCGGCATGCTCAACGGGCATCCCACGCTGATCCAGCAGGCCGGCAAGAAGGGCGTGCAGTTCGGCATGGTCCCGATGCCGGGCCGCAGCGGCAAGGCCAAGGCCTCCATGGGCGTCGCCGACTGGATGATGGGCTTCAAGCAGAACGGGCACGCGCAGCAGATCGGCGACTTCCTCGACTACGTCTACGAGCAGAAGAACGTCCTCGACTTCTCCCGCGAGTACGGCCTGCTGCCGGTCACCGGTTCCGCGTCCAACGTCATGAGCGACTCGGACGCGGCCCCGGACAAGGATCTGCACGCCTTCCTCGACCAGCTGCCGACCTCGGAGCTGTACCCGGTCGGCAAGACCTCCTGGGCGGCGGTCAGCGCGGCCGTGAAGAAGGACATAGGCCAGGCGGTGGCCCCCGACGGCAGCCCCTCCGGCGTCCTCACCCGCCTCCAGGCGGCTGCGGCGACGGCCGACAGCGGCGCGTCCTCCGCAGGCTGAGCCGGACTGGACCGGACTGGGACCGGGCCGGACCGAGCCGGACCGGGCCGGACTGGACCGGGCCGGACTGGACTGGACTGGAACGGGTCGGGTGACGCCGGCCGGGCCGGTTGTCGGTGCCCGGCGCTACGGTTGCGCACATGGAACTGGGCAGCCGTGAACAGGCCATCCTCGCGCTGGAGCGCCGGGGCTTTTCCGGGCCCGGCGCGAAGGAGCGGGCGATACGCGAGGAGCTGGGCCTGGCACCGGTGCGCTACTACCAGCTCCTGAACGCCCTGCTGGACGACGAGAGGGCACTGGCCCTGGACCCGCTGACGGTGAACCGCCTGCGCCGGGTCCGGGACTCCCGCCGATCGGAGCGCTGAGTCCGACAGCGCCGGGTGGGCCGAGGGCCGGGGCCGACAGTGGCCGTTGGGCCGAGGGCTGGGGTTGACGGGGACGCCCGGGCCGAGGGCCGAGGCTGACGGAGACGCCCGGGCTGGGGGCTCAGGGCTGAGGGCTGATGCCGACGGTGCCTCCCGGGCCAAGGGGTGAGTGAGCACGGCGCCGGGTGGGCGTAGGGCTGGGGCTGGCGGGGACGCCCGGGCCGAGCGCTGACTTTTCCCGGCCACCCGAATCTGTCGGCAGGAGCGCGCGGGGAGAGGGTGGAGGAGGAGAGGCTGCCGGGCGCGTCGCTTGTTGCACCAGCCGGCCGACCGAGTCGGGTGAGCGGGTGGGCAACGGGGTCTGGGGCGCAGCCCCAGGAGTGACCGCCGCCCACGCTGGATAGTGTCGATGCATGGACCCTCTGCCGAATCCGGCGACCCGGGCCGGGCGGGACGGACTGCAGGCGCTGCTCGCCGAGCCCCGCACCGCGGTGATCGGCCTCGACTTCGACGGCACGCTGGCCCCGATCGTCGACGACCCCGAGCAGGCCCGCGCCCACCCCGACGCCGTCCCCGCGCTCGCCGCGCTCGCCCCCAAGGTCGCCTCCGTCGCCGTGATCACCGGCAGGCCCGCCGGCGTCGCGGTCCGCAACGGAGGCTTCGCAGGCGTGCCCGGCCTGGAGCACCTCGTCGTCCTCGGCCATTACGGCGCCGAGCGCTGGGACGCCGCGACGGGCACGGTCACCGCACCTCCGCCACACCCCGGGGTGGCCGCGGTCCGCGCCGAGCTGCCGGGGCTCCTGGACCGCATCGGTGCCCGGCACGGTGCGTGGATCGAGGAGAAGGGCCGGGCCATCGCCGTCCACACCCGCCGCGCGGACGACCCGCAGGCCGCCTTCGAGGCCCTGCGTGAACCCCTGGCCGACCTCGCCACCCGGCACGGCCTGATCGTCGAGCCCGGCCGGATGGTCCTCGAACTGCGCCCGCCCGGCATGGACAAGGGTGTCGCCTTCCTCGACCACGTCCGCACCGCCGGCGCCGAGTCCGTCCTCTACGCCGGCGACGACCTCGGCGACCTCCCCGCCTACGCAGCCGTGGACAAACTCCGCTCCGACGGCACCCCCGGCCTCCTGGTCTGCAGCGGCAGCACGGAGGTCACGGAACTGGCGGAACGCGCGGACGTGGTGACGGAGGGCCCGGCGGGAGTCGTAGCCCTGCTCCGAGCCCTGGCGGACCACATGCCCTGATCACCGCCACCGGCCGTCCCACTGCCACCGGCGCACACTCGCCGACCGGCAGGCACTCGACCATCGGCAGACATCGGCAGACATCGGCCGTCAGCAGGCATTCGGCGCCCCAGGCACCCGGCCGTCACCGCTCCAGCGCCCCCAGCTGGTCCAGGAACCACTGGGCAGGCGGCAACGCGGTGGCGGCCGCGGCCAGCCTCTTCGACCGCTCCGCCCGCTCGTCCCCCGGCATGCTCAGCGCAGCGTGCAGCGCATCCGCCGTCCCCCCGATGTCGTACGGGTTCACCACGATCGCGTCCTCGCCCAGTTCCTCGTACGCCCCTGCCTCCCGCGACAGCACCAGCGCGCAGCCCTCGTCCGAGACGACCGGGACCTCCTTGGCGACCAGGTTCATGCCGTCCCGGATCGGGTTGACCAGCGCCACGTCCGCGAGCCGGTACGCCGCCAGGGAGCGCGCGAAGTCGTCCTTGACGTGCAGCACGACGGGTGTCCAACCCGGCGTCCCGTAGTGCGCGTTGATCTCCTCGGCCACCCGCTGCACCTCGGCCGTGTACTCACGGTAGACGGCGAGGTCCTGCCGGGACGGGTAGGCGAAGGCGAGGTGGACCACCCGCTCACGCCACTCGGGGTGGTCCTCCAGCAGCTGCCGGTACGCCAGCAGGCCCCGCACGATGTTCTTGGACAGCTCGGTGCGGTCCACCCGGACGACGGTCCGGCGCCCCTCGCCGATCTCCTCCCGCAGCGCGGCCATCCGTTCGTTCACGTCCGTCCGGTGCGCCCGCTCCCGCAGGAAGTCCGCGTCGGCGCCGAGCCCGTGCACCCCGATCCGGGTCCCGGAGGGGATGCCCGGCCCCAGCACCGCGTGACAGCAGTCGGTGAACGCGTCCGCCCACCGCCGGGTCAGGAAGGCCGCCCGGTCCGCGCCCAGGATGCCGGTCAGCAGCTCGGCCGCGATGTCGTCGGGCAGGAGGCGGAAGTAGTCCGGCGGGGCCCACGGGGTGTGCGAGAAGTGACCGATGCGCAGGTCGGGGCGGAGCCGGCGGAGCATCCGGGGGGCGAGCGCCAGGTGGTAGTCCTGGATCAGCACCGCCGCCCCGTCCGCGGCCTCCTCGGCCAGCGCCTCGGCGAAGGCCCGGTTGTACGCCTCGTACGCCGCCCACTGCCGCCGGAACTCCGCGTCGAAGACGGGCTCCAGCGGGGTCTGGTACAGCATGTGGTGGACGAACCACAGCACCGAGTTGGCGATGCCGTTGTACGCGTCGGCGAACACCGCCGTGTCGATGTCGAGCATGCGCACGCGCTGCCCGCCGGTCTCCTCGGGCGGCAGCAGCCCGCCCTCCGCGCGCCGCACCGCTGCGCGGTCGCCGTCGCCCAGCGCGGCGCAGACCCACACCGCATTGGTGTCCGGCCCGATGGCCGACAGCCCCGAGACCAGCCCGCCGCCGCCCCGTTTGGCGCGCAGCGAGCCGTCGTCGAGGACCTCGTACGAAACCGGGCCGCGGTTGGACGCGACCAGCACCTCAGCACCATGGGTGGAAGCCATACGCCTCAACCTAGCCCGGCCCCGAAACGCTCAAACGTACGGTCTGCCCCGGAAGGGGGCTGTATACAGCCTTTCTCGCGCGTCCCTCAGGCGACCCGGCGGGCCGCGTACTCCGCGATCTCGGCCATCGGCGGCCGCTCCTCGGTGTCCACCGAATAGGTGCGTGGCTCGAAGCCGTCCTCGCCCCGCTCGAACTGGGTGAGGGCGGGCCGCACGAGGTGGCCGCGGGCCAGCCGCAGCTGGGCCGTGCGGTAGATCGCCGCGGCCATACGGCCCAGGGCCTGCCCGTCCTGGTGGCGGTGCTTGCGCACGCCGACGTCCACCTGGGCGAGGGCGTCCAGGCCCACCAGGTGCAGCGCGTCCACGAGCATGCCCAGCTCCACGCCGTAGCCCACCGGGAACGGCAGCTGTTCCAGCAGGGAGCGGCGGGCCGCGTACTCGCCGCCGAGCGGCTGGACGAATCCGGCCAGCTGCGGCCAGTGCATGTTCAGCAGCGGGCGGGCCATCAGCTCGGTCACCCGGCCGCCCTGCCCGGCCGTCCTGCCGGAGCCGAGCGAATCCAGCTCGGTGCCGAGCGGACGGTCGTACATGGCCTTCACCAGGTCGACGTCCGGCTCGGTGAGCAGCGGGCCGACGATCCCGGAGACGAAGTCGGAGGAGAACTCCCTCAGGTCGGCGTCGATGAAGCAGACGATGTCGCCGCGGGTCACCAGCAGGGAGCGCCACAGCACCTCGCCCTTGCCGGGGACGGCCGGTATGCGCGGGAGGATGTCGTCGCGGTGGACGACCCGGGCGCCCGCGGCAGCGGCGACCTCGGAGGTGCGGTCGGTGGACCCGGAGTCGACGACGACGATCTCGTCGACCAGCGGGGTCTGCTGCATCAGGTCGTGACGGATGACGGTGACGATGTCGCCGACCGTCTCCTCCTCGTTGAGCGCGGGCAGCACGACGGAGACCGACTGGCCCGTGCGCTGCTTGGCCGCCAGGATCTTGTGGAGCGGGCGATCGGTCACGGACCAGGAGCGGGTGGCCAGCCAGCGCTCGACTTCTTCCAGCACAGTCAGCGGCTCCTCACGTTGTCTCGCGGTTCGGACGACTATCTCAACTGTCCTGGCCTTCGGTTACAGTCTTGAGCAACGCCGATGACCATCGCATGTCGGAGGTCGCCCGCGTTGACAACCGAATACCGCTCATCCAGAGGGGCAGAGGGACACGGCCCGATGAAGCCCCGGCAACCCTCCAGTCGGTTCTCGTCTTCCACGCGAGGCTCCACGGCTAGGGAAGGTGCCAAATCCGTCTCACGGCGAGATGCGTCGTGAGGAAGATGAGGAGAAAGGGCCTCGCCTCCATGGCTGTGCAGACAGTTGAAAGCACCTCCACCTCCACCGTAGACCTCGGCCCCGCCGCTGCCCTGAGCTGTCGCGAGTGCGGTCACCGCGTGCCGCTCGGTCCGGTGTTCGCCTGCGCGGAGTGTTTCGGCCCGCTGGAGATCGCCTACGACTTCTCCGCCTACGACACCGAAGAGCTGCGGCGGCGCATCGAGGCCGGTCCCGCGAACATCTGGCGGTACGCCCCGCTGCTGCCCGTCCCCTCCGACGTGGCGGACAAGCCCAACATCAACCCGGGCTGGACCAAGCTCGTCAAGGCCGACAACCTCGCGCGTGAGCTGGGTGTCACCGGCGGTCTGTACGTGAAGGACGACTCCGGCAACCCGACGCACTCCTTCAAGGACCGGGTGGTGGCCCAGGCACTGGAGGCCGCGCGCGCCTTCGGCTTCACCACGCTCTCCTGCTCCTCCACGGGCAACCTGGCCGGTGCCGTCGGCGCCGCGGCCGCCCGGGCCGGCTTCCGCTCCTGCGTGTTCATCCCGCACGACCTGGAGCAGGGCAAGGTCGTCATGGCCGCGGTCTACGGCGGCGAGCTGGTCGGCATCGAGGGCAACTACGACGACGTGAACCGCTTCTGCTCCGAGCTGATCGGCGACCCGGCCGGCGAGGGCTGGGGCTTCGTCAACGTCAACCTGCGGCCGTACTACGCGGAGGGGTCGAAGACCCTGGCGTACGAGATCTGCGAGCAGCTCGGCTGGCAGCTGCCCGACCAGCTGGTCGTCCCGATCGCCTCCGGCTCCCAGCTGACGAAGATCGACAAGGGTCTGCAGGAGCTGATCAAGCTCGGTCTGGTCGAAGACCGGCCGTACAAGATCTTCGGTGCGCAGGCCGAGGGCTGCTCGCCGGTGTCGACCGCGTTCAAGGCGGGTCACGACGTCGTGCGGCCGCAGAAGCCGAACACCATCGCCAAGTCCCTCGCCATCGGCAACCCGGCCGACGGGCCGTACGTCCTGGACATCGCGCGCCGCACGGGCGGTGCGGTGGAGGACGTGACCGACGAGCAGGTCGTGGACGCGATCAAGCTGCTGGCCCGGACCGAGGGCATCTTCGCGGAGACGGCCGGCGGGGTGACCGTCGGCGTGACGAAGAAGCTGATCGAGGACGGCGTCCTGGACCCGTCGCTCACCACGGTCGTCCTCAACACCGGCGACGGCCTCAAGACCCTCGACGCGGTGGCCGGCACCGGGCTCACCGCCACCATCCGCCCGACCCTGGACTCCTTCCGAGAGGCTGGCCTCGCATGAGCGTGACCGTTCGCATCCCCACCATCCTGCGCACCTACACCGGCGGGCAGGCCGAGGTCGCCGCCGACGGCGGGACCCTCGCCGAGGTCATCGAGGACCTGGAGAAGAACCACACCGGCATCGCCGCCCGGGTGCTGGACGACCAGGGCAAGCTGCGCCGTTTCGTCAATGTGTACGTCAATGACGACGACGTGCGCTTTGAGCAGGGCCTTCAGACGGCGACCCCGGACGGTGCCGGTGTCTCCATCATTCCGGCCGTCGCAGGCGGCTGACCGAATGACCGATCATTACCTTCGGTAACCTCGGTTACCGATTGTTCATCGAATGGCCTCCTCCGTGAGAGAAACGGAGGGGGCCATTCAGTGTGATTGAGCGCGGTACAGTTGGGGAACTCGCTCCGGACCTGCGGGTCGCAGGCCCCGGATTTCATGCCGCTCGCCCGACAAGAAGTAGCCAAAGTAAGCGGGCAATATGCGGCTTTTGTTCCAGTTTGTACAGCCCGACTTGCCCTGAATTCGGCCGAATTTTTGGCAGATTCCGGACCGTGCTCGTCCAGAATTCTCGTCCGATTGACCTGTTGCAGACGGCAGTTGGACAGATACATTCAGCCGCGGTCGACGCGTTCCGGCGCACGCCCCCGACCAATGGGGGGTGAGGTCTGACCCGGGTCCGCGAAGTGTGGATCTGTGCAAGGGCCAGTAATAGGGGAGTTAGGCATGGCTCAGGGCACCGTCAAGTGGTTCAACGCGGAGAAGGGGTACGGCTTCATCGCGGTCGACGGTGGTGCGGACGTCTTCGTCCACTACAGCGCCATTCAGATGGACGGCTACCGCACCCTGGAAGAGGGCCAGCGGGTGGAGTTCGAGATCTCGCAGGGCCAGAAGGGCCCGCAGGCCGACATGGTTCGCCTCAGCGCCTGAACGTTCTTGTGGCGAAGGGCCCGCACCGGCACAGGGTGCGGGCCCTTCGCCGTGCATGCCCTTGTTCGCCGGGGGCCGAGTGCCCCGCTGTACCCCGTGAGGCGCTTGCGCCCACCCGTGGCCCAACCACCACCCCTCAACGGCCCCGCTTCGCGGGTGCGTCTTGCACTCGCGCATGCCGAGTGCTAATCATTGGCGTTAGCACTCTGAAGGTGAGAGTGACAACGAAGGACCGGGTCGGTGAGGCCCGCAGGCCGGGTGGGGCAAGGAACCACGAGGCGTGCGAGCCGTCCGTCGCGGGCGCGGGCGCGGTCCGAAGGAATCACCCCCAGTCCTGGAGGGACCACTTCACATGGCCAAGATCATCGCGTTCGACGAGGAGGCGCGGCGCGGCCTCGAGCGCGGCATGAACCAGCTCGCGGACGCCGTCAAGGTGACGCTCGGCCCCAAGGGTCGCAACGTCGTCCTCGAGAAGAAGTGGGGCGCCCCCACGATCACCAACGATGGTGTCTCCATCGCCAAGGAGATCGAGCTCGAGGACCCGTTCGAGAAGATCGGCGCCGAGCTGGTCAAGGAAGTCGCCAAGAAGACGGACGACGTCGCCGGTGACGGTACGACCACCGCGACCGTGCTCGCCCAGGCCCTGGTCAAGGAGGGCCTGCGCAACGTCGCCGCCGGTGCCAACCCGATGGCCCTGAAGCGCGGTATCGAGAAGGCCGTCGAGGCCGTCTCCGCCGCCCTGCTGGAGCAGGCGAAGGACGTCGAGACCAAGGAGCAGATCGCCTCCACCGCGTCCATCTCCGCCGCCGACACCCAGATCGGCGAGCTGATCGCCGAGGCCATGGACAAGGTCGGCAAGGAAGGCGTCATCACCGTCGAGGAGAGCAACACCTTCGGTCTGGAGCTCGAGCTCACCGAGGGCATGCGCTTCGACAAGGGTTACATCTCCGCCTACTTCGCGACCGACATGGAGCGCATGGAGGCGGTGCTCGAGGACCCGTACATCCTCATCGCCAACTCCAAGATCTCCTCGGTCAAGGACCTGCTCCCGCTGCTGGAGAAGGTCATGCAGTCGGGCAAGCCGCTGCTGATCATCGCCGAGGACGTCGAGGGCGAGGCCCTGTCGACCCTGGTCGTCAACAAGATCCGCGGCACCTTCAAGTCCGTCGCGGTCAAGGCTCCGGGCTTCGGCGACCGCCGCAAGGCCATGCTCGGCGACATCGCCATCCTCACGGGCGGCGAGGTCATCTCCGAGGAGGTCGGCCTCAAGCTGGAGAACGCGACCCTGGACCTCCTGGGCCGCGCCCGCAAGATCGTCATCACCAAGGACGAGACCACCATCGTCGACGGTGCCGGCTCCTCCGAGCAGGTCAACGGCCGGGTGAACCAGATCCGCGCCGAGATCGAGAACAGCGACTCGGACTACGACCGCGAGAAGCTGCAGGAGCGCCTGGCGAAGCTCGCCGGCGGTGTTGCGGTCATCAAGGCCGGTGCCGCCACCGAGGTGGAGCTCAAGGAGCGCAAGCACCGCATCGAGGACGCCGTCCGCAACGCGAAGGCGGCCGTCGAGGAGGGCATCGTCGCCGGTGGTGGCGTGGCCCTGCTGCAGGCCTCCCAGGTCTTCGAGAAGCTGGAGCTGGACGGCGACGAGGCGACCGGCGCCAACGCCGTGAAGCTCGCGCTGGAGGCCCCGCTGAAGCAGATCGCCGTCAACGGTGGTCTCGAGGGCGGCGTCGTCGTGGAGAAGGTGCGCAACCTGGCCGTCGGCCACGGTCTGAACGCCGCCACCGGCGAGTACGTCGACATGATCGCCGAGGGCATCATCGACCCGGCGAAGGTGACCCGCTCTGCCCTGCAGAACGCCGCCTCCATCGCCGCGCTGTTCCTCACCACCGAGGCCGTCATCGCCGACAAGCCGGAGAAGGCCGCCGCGGCCGCTCCGGGCGGCATGCCGGGCGGTGACATGGACTTCTGATCGACCTGACGGTTGATCGCCTGTCCTACGACCGAGGGCGGTACGTCCAGCTTCTGGCTGGGGGTGCCGCCCTTGGGCGTTTTCAGTCGGCGTACTCCTTGAGAGCGTCGGTGTCCAGGGTGATGCTCACCGGCGGCGGGAGCTCGACGGTGGCGCCCCAGGGATAGGACGGGGACCGCTGGTAGCGGCCGTCCTTCGGCTCGCTGTGGACGGTGACCGTGTTGTGGTCGCGGTCGATGAGGAGGTAGACGGGAATCTCGGCCGTCGCGTAGCCGATCGGCTTGTCGACGCGGTCGCGTTGGTTGGTGCCGTGGTCGCGGACAGTGATCTCCAGGACCATCAGGATGCCATCAGGGTCGGACCATTCGCCGTGCCCTTTGAAGTGGCCGCGCCGCGCGAAGGCTCCGTCCGCGCGGGCTCGTCCATTGCGGTCGGCCTGTGTCTTGACGCCAGAGAGGGGATAGAGGCCATGGCCGGGCCGCTGGAGGAGGCACTGGCGCATCAGCCAGGTGTGAATGCAGGAGTGATTGCCGTCCTGAGGAGCCTTGACCTCTAGTTTTCCGTTGATGTACTCAAGCCGGACGGTCTCAGGCGCCCGGCGCTCCAGCTCCTCGAAGTCCTCTACACCGAGTGGATCCTTGGTGCGGACTCGCCCGTTGACGAATTCGAGGCAGACGTGCTCAGGGGCCGCTTCGGCCAGTTCCTCGAAGTCCTCGGTGGGCATCGGAAGAATCATCCCGGTGTCCTCTCATGTCGTCGTACGGACATCGCAGCCCGAATTTCGCCCACACGGGCGTGGACCGCAGGGGCGGGCAGAGGCGTACGAGGGTGTGCGGGGGCGCGTTCGCCTCGGCAGCCGCCGCACACGCCTCCCGGCAGTGCTTCCGGCCGCCCCGGTACTCCGCACTCCGCACACTCCAGGACCCGGCGGGGCGGGCGTGGGGCGGGTGGCTCCGGCGGGAGTTTGTCGGTCAGCCGGCTGCGGAGCAGGGCCGCCGGGCTGTGGACGGGCGTCGGCAGGCCTGCGGTCAGCGCGGCCCGGAGCGTCTCCTCGGTGGCCCCGCGTGCGAACCATTCCTCCACCAGCGGGGCGAGCGCCGCGCAGTCGGCGGCGGAGAGGGACAGGACCGGGGTCGTACGACCCAGGGCGGCGAGGAGGATGTGGGCGCGGGAGCGGGTGGGGCGGGTGCGTTCGTCCGGTGGCTGCTCCGGTTCCGGTACGTCGCCACGCGTGAAGGCTGCCCACCAGGTGTCGTCACGTGCCGTACGGGAAAACCACGATCGGGTGATCCAGCGCGAGCCGCCCGAGTCGGTCCCCAGCCGTTCCCGGCCCCGCCTCAGGTGCCCTGCCCGCTGGAGGGTGTTGAGGGCCGTACGTAAGGCGCACTGGCCGTACGGGAGCGTCTTGGCCAGCGTCTTCACGGAGATGTCGGTGCCTTCGGGGAGGCGGTCGATGTACACGGCGATGGCGGCTTCGCGGGGAGGTAAGTGCGCGAAGTCGTGGTTGGTGCGGGGGAGTTGATCGGGTGCGGACCGCTTGCCGTAACCCGGATTGGCCATCGGGTGCGGGGAGGCGTGCGCGGGCAGGAGGGCAGCACTAAGCTTGGCGTCAGCCATGGGATCGGGCCTCGATCTCGTTGGTCAAGCCCCCGCAGGTGTTGGTAGCACCTGGCGGGGGCTGTTCGTTATGCGGGCACGCTAAAGGATCGTCACAGTGCGTCGCAAGTCGAACGCGTCAAGTCAACTCGCCGGGTGGGAGGGTGGGTTGAGGCCCTCCACCCGTTCCTTGGAAAGAGCGCTCGGAGCTGGGTGCTCGAGCTTCGGGGAGTACGCGTACCGGGTCGTGGGCTCTAAGGGGCCATGTCGAGCAGAGCCGCCGCCGTGGCGGTCGGATAGTGGCGGACGCGGTTGCCGTCGCGGTGGCTGGTGATCAACCCTGCCTCGCGTAGCACGGCGGCGTGTTCGGAGGCGGTGGCCAAGGCGACGTCGGCGCGGTGGGCGAGATTCGCGGTGGTGAGGCCGGGGGCTGCGGCGATGGCGTGCAGAACGGTGGACCGGGTGGTACCCATCAATCTGCCGAGCGCGGCTGTGCTGCGGAGCTCCTGGTCCGGTCCGGTTCCGGCAAGCGGGTTGGCGGCGACGGGGTCGAACGGCAACGGGTACGCCAGTACGGCCATGGTGCCGGCATCGTCGCCCAGGCGCAGTCGAGGCATTGGGCCGCAGAACAGCATCGGAGCCAGGCGCAGGCCGCGTCCGGCCAGGTCGATGTCCGCCTCGATCGAGGAGGGCAGGGTCAGGACGGGCGGTTGCCAGGTGATGGCCGGGTGCAGTCGGCGTAGCAGGGCGTCGATCCCGCGGTGGGTCAAGATGGTCGTCTTGCAGGCTAAGTCGGCGTCCAGCGCAGCCTGCATATGGCGCTCGTACGGAGCGATGGCAAGCTGGTTCCAGGCGGCCAGTGCATCGGTGACGGCGGTCATGGCGTCGGAGTCACCGTCTGTCAGCTTGCGTACCCAGCCGGGCAGTTGGCCGGTGGCGCCCAGCCGCGTGAGGTCGGCGAGGACCTGCCGCGCGGATGTAGCTCGGATGGCCTCCAGAGCGGCAGCTCCGCTTGCGGTGTCGCGGACGACCGGAGTGAGGAAGTCCGGGATCCAGCCGCGGGCCGGCACGAGGTCCGACAACGGGCGAACGGTGGCAGGTATCCGCCCGCGGAGGTTCGCACGCCACTGCCCGAAACGTAGTTGCTGGTCGGTACGGGACAGCATCTGCAGGCTCAGCACCGCCTCGCTCATCAGTGGCGGCATGTCGTTGAACACCACCTTGGCCAGGTCTTCGAAGGTGAAGTGAAGTCGCAGCACCGTATGTCCCCCCGTGACGTCCGCCGTCGGCAAGCGCCGAAGCTACCGGCCGGTTTCGGGCTGGGGCGAAACACTGTGCGACGCCTGTCAGGCCCCTGCCAGGCTCGCATCGTCAGGCCGGTCCGGGACAAAGCGTCAGACGTGAACGCGTCAGTTCCGTGGTTTCGGCCTCCGAGTCCCGGATGAGAGATGGGGAAGCCTTGTCTGCACTGCCGAAAGCACCCAGGATCCGCCGCACCATCGCCATGACCGCCGCCGCGCTCGCGTTCGCCGGCGGCGCCACGGTGGCCACCACCGGCACCGCGCACGCAGTGTCACCGGCCGGTTGCTCGTGGACCCGCCAGGGCAACGACGGCACCGAGTACGTCAAGGACGGCAACGGGAACTGGCTCATCGTCGGCTGGATCGAGCAGCAGTACGACTACTGCGGGAACACGCGAGCCGTCTTCAACTGGAACAACAATTTCCGCACGACGGCTCACCCCGGCATCACCGGTGCCTGGGTCACTGCCATGGACCAGTCGTGGGAGGACCTCGGCACCTGGACGTCCAGCGGGCAAGTGGGATCCCTCGCGGGCCCCTCCGTCCCCTCGCCCTCGATCGGGGTGCACACCAATGGGGTGGACGGTTGGACCAGTGAGTCCCGCCTGCACATCACCTACAGCAACGGCGTGGTGAAGGACTGTTGGGCCTACAGCGACACCCACGACTACCACAGCGGCAACACGATCTCGGGGCATGAGGACAAGTGGTGTCAGGCCTCCTGACACCAGGGAGAAGGCGAGGGGTCGCAATACGCAAGGGGGATTGCGGCCCCCGACCCCTGGAAGGCGTCGGCCACTGTCGCGCCGGCCTGACCGTCGCTCCTTGATGAGGAGCAACCGCCAACAGTGCACACACTCCTCCGGCCTCGCAGCGGCCTTGTGCGGCGGGGGTTGTTGGGGGTGCAGAAGGACCGGCCGCCTCTTCTGGCGAAGACTGGCTTGTGATCACGCACCTTTCACGTCTGCGACGAACGCCGCCCACGCCTCCGCCCGGAACACGAGCTTCGGGCCGAGGGGGATCTTGGAGTCGCGGACGGGGATGAGGGTGGAGTGGCCGTCGGCGACTTCGAGGCAGTCGCCGCCGTCGCCGCCGCTGTACGTCGACTTGCGCCAGCGGGCGACTTCCAGGCAGTCGCCGCCGCTGCCGCCGCTGTAGCTGGACTTGTACCAGACGGCCGCGTCCAGGTCGCACTCAGGCATGGTCCTCATGCGCGTAATCCTGCGCCATCGTCTCGATGAGGACCAGGGAGTTCTGCGGCGGGAGTGCGCAGGCCGTGAGGAGTTCGTAGATGAACCGATGATGCCTGACGAGGGCCGGGTCGTCCTCCAGCCGTCCGGTGCCGACCCCCTCGAAGTACACCAGCGGAGGAGCGTCCTCGAAGTCCATCAGCTTGATCGCACCCTGCATCGCCGCGTGCGCCCCCGCGCCGAACGGCAGCACCTGAACGATGGCACGGCCCCTGTGGGCCAAGTCGGCGGTGTGGCGCAGGGCCTCCGTCATCACCTTGGCCCCGCCCGTCACCCGGCGCAGCGCGGCCTCGTCGATCACCGCCCACAACAAAGGGTCTGTTGGATTGTCGAGGATGCGGGCGCGCTCTATCCGGGCGGCCACCAGCTTGTCGATCTCCTCCTCGGGCGCCGTCGGCTGGTACGCCCGGCACACGGCTCGTGCGTACGCGGGCGTCTGGAGCAGTCCCGGGATGAGCAGCGGCGCGTACTGCCTGATTGCCGTAGCGACTGCCTCCGCCTCGGCGGCTTCTGCAAAGTGCTCCGGGTACTTCGACTTGGCCACCGCCGCACAGTTCCGCTGGAAGAAATCCTCCGTGCCCAGAACCTCATCCAGCATCCGCGCATACTCCGGCTGCATCCGCCGCGTCCCCGCCTCCAGCTGCCCGATGAACGATCCGCTCACGAACAACCGTTGGCCCAGCTCCTCCTGGCTTATCCCGGCCTTCTCGCGGGCGTGTCGCAACTCCGCACCCAGCAGAGCCCTGGGTGATGACGACGGGTCGAGGTCCTTCGGTCCTGCCATGGCAACTCCCGGTCTGACAGCAGGGGTTGTTGGGGCGTCGTATCTAGCCAGGTTAGGGCGCCGATGGACACGCTGTGTGGTGAAAGCGAACACTCAGCGTGGAGGAATTGGCGCAATGGAGACGAAGGAATCGGCAGCGGGCGAGCGGCCCGCCCGATCGGCCCAGGAGGCTGTCGAGCGGCTGCGTGCCGCCCTGCACGAGGTGGGGATCATCCTGCCGTCGCTGCGTATCGACCCGGTCACCGGCGCCCACGGCCACCCGTACGCCCTGGTCGACCTGGGCCGCTGCAACCTGGGGGTGGCTTCGCGGCTGGCTGCGGCTCTTCGGGCGAAGGCCGCCGACGCGTGAGCGCTGTGCCCGAGTACGCCGTGGACACCCGCAGCGGGCGGCTCGGTGAGGTGATGGGGCACGTGGGTGGGTATGTGCAGCTGCGCCCCGTGGGCGGCGGGCGGGAGTGGGACTGTCCGCCGGGGGAGCTCGGGGAGGTGGCGCCGGGCGAGGTGCTGCGGGAGCGGGTGCGGCGGCTGAACCGGGAGAGTGTGACCGGTGTCACGTAAAAGTGTCCGCCGGGGCGGAATGTGGTCCGGCGCATAGGCGATTACTTAAGAGGCTGCAACAATGCATGCTCACATACCGACCGGTTGACCCCGCCATTCACGAGGAGCCCCCCACGTGACCGTCACGACGCCCGCCTCCCGCGCGGCCCAGATCCTGTCCCGCCCGATCACGCTCAACGGACTCACCGTCCCGAACCGGATCGTGATGGCCCCGATGACCCGCATGTTCTCCCCGGGCGGCATCCCCGGCGAGGACGTGCGTTCCTACTACGCGCGCCGCGCCGCCGCCGGTGTCGGACTGATCGTCACGGAGGGGACGTACGTCGGTCACGCGTCGGCCGGGCAGAGCGACCGGGTGCCCCGGTTCCACGGGGAGGAGCAGCTGGCGGGCTGGGCGAGGGTCGCCGAGGACGTGCACGCGGCGGGCGGCACCATCGTCCCGCAGCTGTGGCACATAGGCATGGTCCGCAAGGATGGCGACGCCCCCTTCCCGGACGCTCCCGCGATGGGCCCGTCCGGTCTCGTCACCGAGGGTGCCGAGCCCACCGGCAAGGCCATGACCCAGCAGGACCTGGACGACGTCGTCGCCGCGTTCGCCGAGGCCGCTGCCGCCGCCGAGCGCATCGGCCTCGACGGTGTCGAGCTGCACGGCGCCCACGGCTACCTCCTCGACCAGTTCCTGTGGGCGGGCACCAACCGCCGCACGGACGCGTACGGCGGCGACCCGGTGGCCCGCACCAAGTTCGCGGCGGAGATCGTCGCGGCGGTCCGCGAGGCGGTCTCCCCCGAATTCCCGGTCATCTTCCGCTACTCGCAGTGGAAGCAGCAGGACTACGGCGCCCGCCTCGCCGAGACCCCCGAGGAGCTGGAGGCGATCCTCACCCCGCTGGCCGCCGCCGGCGTCGACGTCTTCCACGCCTCCACCCGCCGCTACTGGGTGCCCGAGTTCGACGGCTCCGACCTGAACCTCGCGGGCTGGACCAAGAAGCTCACCGGCAAGCAGGTCATCTCCGTCGGCTCGGTCGGCCTCGACGGCGACTTCATCAACGCCTTCCAGGGCGAGGGCTCCCCGGTCCAGGGCATCGACAACCTCCTGGACCGCCTGGAGGCCGACGAGTTCGACATGGTCGCCGTCGGCCGCGCGCTGCTCCAGGACCCCGAGTGGGCGGCCAAGGTGCTCGCCGACCGCTTCGAGGAGCTGAAGCCGTACGACGCGGCCGCGGTCAAGACCCTGAGCTGACGCCGCGCGCCGGTCCGGGCACTCGTGATCGTCGTCGTGCGTTCTCCTGATGACCAGTGAGGAGCGAGCATGACGACGACCGAGCCCCCGGCCGGGGCGGCACGGACCGCAGGACCCGTGGTGGGGGCCGCCGCAGGGGGGGGGGGGGGCGCTGAAGAGGTGGGGGTTGGGGGCTTAGGGGGGGGTCCCCTAGCCGGACCCCCCCGCGGG
>NZ_JBFAET010000070.1:0-42601 GCF_040642095.1 Streptomyces sp. NPDC020362 | reverse complement strand
GCACCGGCCCCGCACGGCGCCCTGTGGGGCTGGTGGGGGGCGCGAGACCGGGCGGCCGCTCCTCACCAGGAGCGGCCGCCCGTTCACCGGCCTGTGCCGGGGCTGGCTCGTCGTGGGTGCGAGATTCAGCGCTCTTCTTCGGAAGCGGTGCCGGGAGCGGACGTCAGCCGCTCCGTCTCGTCCTGTATCTCAGCGGCGATCTTCTTGAGTTCCGGCTCGAACTTGCGACCGTGGTGGGCGCAGAAGAGCAGTTCTCCGCCGCTGAGCAGGACCACGCGCAGGTATGCCTGGGCGCCGCAGCGGTCGCAGCGATCGGCGGCCGTCAGCGGGCTCGCGGGGGTCAGAACAGTAGTCACGTCGCCTCTTCTCTAGCTCGACGAGCTGTCGTACCAGGGTCAACATCCAACCAGCCCGAAAACGTTCCCGCTCGTGGCTTTTCCTCGAAAGAATCTTTCCGGGGGCGGCTGTCTGCTGCCGGTTGGCGGCGAATGTGCCGTAGTGCGTCTCTTGTGTACTTACGGGTTCGCGCGGTTTTCGGTTCACATCCTCCCGGCTGGGTTGCCGGTTGTTCATGAGGACGTGCCCGGAGCCTAAATGGTTCATGCCTCCAAGGGAACGTGATATGTACTTCACTCCATCGAGGGATCGAACATGCATGCGAGCGTGGACTAGGCTGCGTTCATGACGAGGGTGGCGTTACAACGGCTCTACCAGGCCTCGGTACCCTCTGAGCGGCGACCGAAGCCGCCCCCTTACCCACGAGGGGGTTATCTGAAATTCAGCGAGGAGCGAACCGCGTGACCGCCGATACGTCCGTGCCGTCCACAGCGCTGCTGGCAGGAGCAGACCGGGACGGTTCCAACTACACCGCGCGGCACCTGCTCGTCCTCGAGGGGCTCGAGGCCGTGCGCAAGCGCCCGGGCATGTACATCGGCTCGACCGACAGCCGCGGCCTGATGCACTGCCTGTGGGAGATCATCGACAACTCCGTGGACGAGGCCCTGGGGGGCTTCTGCGACCACATCGAGGTGATCCTCCACGACGACGGGTCCGTCGAGGTGCGGGACAACGGCCGCGGCATCCCCGTGGACGTGGAACCCAAGACCGGCCTGTCCGGCGTCGAGGTCGTCATGACCAAGCTCCACGCCGGCGGCAAGTTCGGAGGCGGCTCGTATGCCGCCTCCGGCGGTCTGCACGGTGTCGGTGCCTCCGTGGTCAATGCGCTCTCGTCCCGTGTCGACATCGAGGTGGACCGCGGCGGCCACACCCATGCCATCAGCTTCCGGCGCGGTGTGCCGGGCGCTTTCCAGGGCGAGGGGCCGAACGCGAAGTTCGAGGCCAGGAGCGGCCTGGTCAAGGCCAAGAAGATCCCCAAGACCCGCAGCGGCACGCGCACGCGGTACTGGGCCGACCGGCAGATCTTCCTCAAGGACGCCAAGCTCGCCCTGGAGACGCTGCACCAGCGCGCGCGGCAGACTGCGTTCCTGGTGCCGGGCCTCACGATCGTCGTCCGTGACGAGTTCGGGCTCGGCGAGGGCGGCAGCAAGGGCGAGGAGTCGTTCCGCTTCGACGGGGGCATCAGCGAATTCTGCGAGTACCTCGCGACCGACAAGCCGGTCTGTGATGTCCTCCGCTTCTCGGGGCAGGGCACCTTCAAGGAGACCGTCCCGGTCCTGGACGAACACGGCCAGATGACGCCCACCGAGGTCACGCGCGAGCTGGGCGTGGACGTGGCGATGCGCTGGGGCACCGGCTACGACACCACCCTGCGCTCCTTCGTGAACATCATCGCCACCCCCAAGGGCGGCACCCACATGGCCGGGTTCGAGCAGGCCGTCACCAAGACGCTGCTCGAGACGGTGCGCGCCAAGAAGCTGCTGCGCGTGGCCGAGGACGACATCGCCAAGGACGACGCCCTGGAGGGCCTGACCGCGGTCGTCACCGTGCGCCTGGCCGAGCCGCAGTTCGAGGGCCAGACCAAGGAGGTGCTCGGCACCTCGGCGGCCCGCCGTATCGTGCTCAACGTGATCTCCAAGGAACTCAAGGCGTTCCTGACGAGCACGAAGCGCGACGCGGCGGCGCAGGCGCGGGTCGTGATGGAGAAGGTGGTCGCCGCTGCCCGCACCCGCGTCGCGGCGCGCCAGCACAAGGACGCCCAGCGGCGGAAGACCGCACTGGAGTCCTCGTCCCTGCCGGCCAAGCTCGCCGACTGCCGCAGCGACGACGTCGACCGCAGCGAGCTGTTCATCGTCGAGGGCGACTCCGCGCTCGGTACGGCGAAGCTCGCGCGGAACTCCGAGTTCCAGGCGCTGTTGCCGATCCGGGGCAAGATCCTCAATGTGCAGCGGTCGTCGGTGACCGACATGCTCAAGAACGCCGAGTGCGGCGCGATCATCCAGGTCATAGGAGCGGGGTCGGGCCGTACGTTCGACATCGACCAGGCGCGGTACGGCAAGATCATCATGATGACCGATGCCGATGTGGACGGCTCCCACATCCGGTGTCTGCTGCTGACGCTGTTCCAGCGCTACATGCGGCCCATGGTCGAGGCGGGCCGGGTCTTCGCCGCGGTGCCGCCGCTGCACCGCGTCGAGATCATCCAGCCCAAGAAGGGCCAGGACAAGTACGTCTACACGTACTCGGACCGTGAGCTGCGCGACAAGCTCATGGAGTTCCAGAGCAAGGGCGTCCGGTACAAGGACTCCATCCAGCGCTACAAGGGTCTGGGCGAGATGGACGCAGACCAGCTGGCCGAGACCACGATGGACCCGCGCCACCGCACCCTGCGCCGGATCAACCTCTCGGACCTGGAAGCCGCCGAGCAGGTCTTCGATCTGCTCATGGGCAACGACGTCGCTCCCCGCAAGGAGTTCATCTCCAGCTCGGCGGCGACGCTGGACCGGTCCCGCATCGACGCGTAGCCGAAGCGCCGGCTCGGGCCGACCTGACTGCCCGCTGGAAGCGGTCAGGTCGGTCGCGGGTGTTGGGCGCGCGATCCGGGGCTACGGCGGGGGCGTGAGCGGTCCTTGCGCCTGCCGACGGGCTCGGGGCGCGATTGTGATGCGCAGGTTGCGGCTGGCCGGGAAGAGCCGGCAGCCCGGCCCAGTGTTCACCAGCGACCGGCCCTGGTCGGCCGTGGTCCCCCGTGAGCACGTAAACCCGTATTGCACCGAGCAGCGGCAAGCACGTCGCCCGCGTCGCCCGTGTGGCTCGTCGGCGGTCTGTCCACCCGTGGGTGGAGGCGGACCACCTGCAGGGTTCCACCCGCGATCCACCCCGGCTCCGATCTCCTGACCTGCGAATTTCCGTAGCTTCGAAGGTGTCGGGCAGCGCTCGCTCCCGACGCCCCTTCTCGCTCACGGAGGCCGTGATGTCCGGGCTCGTCAACGTGTTGGTGACCGTGGCCGTGGTCGCCATAGTGATCGTGCGCCAGTTTCGCGCCCGTGCGATCGACACCGACCGGCGCTGGTGGCTGCTGCCCCTGATCCTCGGGGGCCTGGCCCTGCGCGAGCCCGGCATACTCGACGCCCACCACCGCATCGAATCCGCGGTGCTGCTCTCCGTGGAGGTGCTCATCGGCCTGGCCACCGGCGCCGGCTGGGCCTGGACCACGCGTATCTGGACTGGGCCGGACGGCGTCGTGTGGACCAAGAGCACCAAGGCGAGCGCCGCCGTATGGGCAGGCGGCATAGCCCTGCGGGTCGGCGTCTTCGCCCTCGGCATCCTGCTCGGTGTGCACCAGGACAGCTCGGCAATGATGCTCGGCCTGGCCGGTACCCTGCTCGTCCGGTCCGGGATCCTGGCCTGGCGGGCACAGTCCATCGGCTCCGCGAGCCGTCCCGCCCCGGCGTACGGTGACGGCATGGGGTCGGCGTGGAAGGAGCGCGTGTGACGGAGAACGCCTGGACGCGCTGGCCGTCACGAGAGGCGCTCGGCCGTGCGGGAACCCCCCGGCCCCGGCGCCTGCTCGCCTGGGCCATCAGGGTGCTGGTGCTCGCTCTGCTTCTCTGGGGGGCCTTCAGCCAGAAGCACGTCGGCATCTGGGCCGCGCTCGCGGCCGCAGCCGCGGTCCTGCTGGCCGCCTTCGTCTCCTGGGCCTTCTTCCGCAGCACCTACGAGCACCGGCTGGTGCTCTCCCTGGCGCTCATGAGTGTGCTCCTCGCCATCGCGGTCGCGGCCCAGGCCACGGGGTTCAGCGGACCGGCCCTGGTGATCTGGTGCGGCTGCGGGATCTCCGCCCTGGAGCGGCTGCCCCTGGGGGCGGCCCTGCCCGTGACGTCGGTGGCGCTGGCCTCGTACTCCGCGTTCAACAACGATGTGTGGCTGACCACCGCCGCCACGGTGGGGGGCATGGCCCTGGCCGGATACGTCATGCGGCTGGACGCGGAGGCCCGGGGGAGCGCACAGCGGCTGCTCGCCCAGGAGCGGGCCGCGAGGACCGCCGAGGCGGAGTCGGCGGCGCTGGCCGAGCGGGCGAGGATCGCCCGGGAGATCCACGACGTGCTCGCCCACAGCCTCTCCGCGCAGCTGGTGCACCTGGAGGCGGCCCGGCTGCTCATCGAGCGCGGCGCCGACCGGGAGCAGATCCTGGAACGGGTGGTGGCCGCCCGGGGCATGGCCCGTGACGGCCTCGCCGAGACCCGGCAGGCGCTGTCCGCGCTCCGTGGGGATCTGACCCCGCTGGAGGACTACCTGAGCGAACTCGTCAGTGCGGCCGACGGCGCCGAGGTCACCGTCACGGGTGAGCGCAGGCCCCTGTCGGCCGAGGCGTCCCAGGCCGTGCGCCGGGTGGCGCAGGAGGCGCTGACGAACGTCCGCAAGCACGCCCACGGCGCCAAGGTGCACCTGCGACTCGACTACGGCGAGCAGGAAGTGATGCTGGACGTGCGGGACTCGGGCGGTCGGCCGGGCGAACTCACGGGGGCGGGCGCCGGGTACGGTCTGCTGGGGATGCGGGAGCGCGCCGAACTGCTGGGCGGCTCGCTGGACGCCGGGCCGGACGAGGAGGGGTTCGTGGTGACGTTGAAGGTGCCTGTATGACGGAGACCGAAGGGGAGAAGAAGCCCGCGCGCGTGGTGGTAGCCGACGACCAGACCGTGGTCCGGGAAGGGATCGTGATGCTGCTCGGGCTGCTGCCCGGTGTGGAGGTCGTGGGCTCGGCGGGGGACGGCGAGGAGGCGGTGCGGCTGGTCGGGGAACTCGACCCCGACGTGGTGCTGATGGACCTGCGGATGCCCCGCTGCGACGGCGTGGAGGCCACGCGGCGGATCCGGGCGACGTATCCGGGGACCCAGGTCGTGGTGCTCACCACGTACGCGGACGACGAGTCCCTGTTCCCCGCGCTGCGTGCAGGAGCCCGGGGCTATCTCACCAAGGACGCCGGCGGCGACGAGATCGTGCGCGCGGTGGAGAGTGTCCTGTCGGGGGAGGCGGGGTTGTCGCCGAGCGTCCAGCGCCGGTTGCTGGAGAGGCTGTCGGAGCCGGAGCCCGCACCGGCGGCTGCCGAGGCGCCCGACGGGCTGACGGCGCGGGAGACCGAGGTCCTGGTACTGATCGCCGAGGGCCTGAGCAATCAGGAGATCGCCCGGGCACTGCATGTCTCCACCGCGACCGTGAAGACCCACATCAACAACCTCTTCGCCAAGACGGGCCTCAAGGACCGGGCGCAGGCGGTGCGTTACGCCTACGGAAAGGGGCTGGTGCGGCCGCCCGGGGAGTGAGTCACCTGATGGGGTGAAGAGCCCGGGGAAGAAGAGTCAGAGATCTTCCCGATCTGTCCATCCTTGGGCATGCAGTCAAGCGATGGTCGTTCCCGTGAAGCGGGGGACGGTCCCGGGAGTTCGGCCGCCAGGCGGGAAGAGCACGGAGTGCCCTCCCGCGACGCACGGTACGAGGACCCTTGGTACGACGCACTGGCCTCCGGCTGGGGCGAGGTGGACGGCACCGGGATGCCGGCGCGGGCTGTACCGTCCGCGCGCGGGGAGCAGGACGGGGCAGCTGTTCGTGCCCGCGACGTGTATACCGAGGTGCAGCGCAGCGAGGCTTTTCAGGAGGTGCGCAGCCGGTACCGGAGGTTCGTGGTGCCGGGAGTCGCCGCCTTCCTCGTCTGGTACGTGGGCTACGTGGTCGCCGCGACGACCGCGCCCACGCTCATGGCCCGTCCCGTGGCCGGGGCGGTGAACGTGGCGATGCTCGCGGGGCTCGGGCAGTTCCTCACCACCTTCCTGTTCACCTGGGCCTACGCCCGGCATGCGCGGCTGCGCCGGGACCGGGCCGCGCTGGAACTGCGCTGGGACACGCAGGAACTGACCCGCGGAGTCCAGGGAGGCGCCTCGTGACCGGTGGACATCAGACGCTGGCGCTTTTGCTGTTCAGCGGGTTCGTGGCCGTGACCCTGGGGATCACGACATGGGTGAGCCGCAGGCGGCACGGTTCGGCAGAGGAGTTCTATGCCGGAGGGCGGCTCTTCTCCCCGATGGAGAATGGTTTTGCCATCGCGGGGGACTACATGTCGGCGGCCTCCTTCCTCGGGGTCACGGGCCTCATCGCGCTCTACGGCTACGACGGGCTGCTGTATGTGGTGGGCTTCCTGGTGGCCTGGCTGGTCGTGCTGTTCCTGGTGGCGGAACTGGTGCGCAACTGCGGGCGGTTCACCCTGGCCGACGTGGTGGCCGCGAGGATGAGGGAGCGGCCGGTGCGGATCGCCGCGGGAACGTCCTCGGTGACGGTGTCCGTTCTGTATCTGGTGGCGCAGATGGTGGGCGCGGGCAGCCTGGTGGCGTTGCTGCTGGGGCGGACGAGCGGGACGGCCCAGGCCTGGACGGTCATCGGGGTCGGTGCCCTGATGGTGATCTATGTGTCGCTCGGCGGGATGCGGGCCACCACATGGATCCAGATCGTGAAGGCGGTCCTGCTGCTCGGCGGGACGGTCGTGCTGACCGTGCTGGTGCTGGTGCGGTTCCACGGCGACATCGACCGGCTGCTGGTGGCGGCCGCGGACCGCAGCGGTCACGGGAGCGCGTTTCTGGCGCCGGGACTGAAGTACGGCGGGAGCTGGACCGCTCGCCTGGACTTCATCAGCCTGGGAATCGCGCTGGTGTTGGGCACGGCAGGGCTGCCGCACATCCTGTCCCGCTTCTACACCGTGCCGACCGCGCGGGCGGCACGGCGTTCGGCCGTGTGGTCCATCGGGCTGATCGGCGGCTTCTACCTGATGACGATCGTCCTCGGGTTCGGGGCCGCCGCCGTGGTCGGGCCGGAGGCCGTGCGCGGCTCGAACGCGGCCGGGAACACAGCGGTGCCCCTGCTCGCCCTCGACCTGGGCGGCGGCGCCGGTTCCACTGGTGGAACGGTTCTGTTCGCCATCGTCGCCGCCGTCGCCTTCGCCACGATCCTCGCGGTGGTCGCCGGGATCACGCTCGCCTCCTCGGCATCCGTGGCCCACGACCTGTATGCGTCCCTGCGTCGGCCCCAGGGCAAGGCGCGCAGCGAGGTGAAGGCGCGCAGCGAGGTGGCGGTGGCGCGCATCGCGGCGGTCGGCATCGGGGTCGTCGCGATCGCGCTGGGCCTGCTGGCCCGCGACCTCAACGTCGCCTTCCTGGTCGGCCTCGCCTTCGCGGTGGCCGCGTCGGCGAACCTGCCGGTGCTGCTGTACTCGCTGTTCTGGCGCGGCTTCACGACGCGTGGCGCAGTGTGGGCCGTATACGGCGGGCTGATCCCCGCGCTCGGGCTGGTGCTGCTCTCCCCGGTGGTCTCCGGCAGCCCGGACTCGCTCTTCCCGGACGTCGACTTCCAGTACTTCCCGTTGCAGAACCCGGGCATCGTGTCCATCCCTCTCGGCTTCCTCGCCGGTTGGTTGGGCACGGTCACTTCGGACGAGGTCGCGGACGAGGCCAAGTACGCGGAGACCGAGGTGCGGTCGCTGACGGGCGCGGGGGCCGTGTAGCCGGCTCGGTGGGGCGTGCCGGGACAGGAGGACCGCCCTCAGGGGGCCACCCACGCGTACCGGTGCTCGGGGCGGCCGGTGTCGCCGTACTTCAGGGAGAGGCGGAGGCGGCCCGCCTGTTCCAGGGTGCGCAGGTAGCGCTGAGCCGTGGAGCGGCTCAGGCCGGTCTCGGCCGCGACCTCGTGGGCGGACAACGGGTGGTCCGCGCGATGCAGGACACCGCAGATGAGATCGGTCGTGGGCTCCGACTGGCCGCCGGGCAGGCCCGGCGCGGACGGTGCGGGGGCCGTGCGCAGGGCTCCGAAGATCCGGTCGACCTGCTCCTGGCCCGTCAGCCCCCGGCCGCCCACCCGGTCGACGGTGCGGCGCAGAGCGGCATAGGAGTCCAGACGGGTGCGCAGGGCGGCGAAGGTGAAGGGCTTGACGAGGTAGTGCAGCGCGCCGAGGCGCATCGCCCGCTGGACGGTCGTCACGTCGCTGGCGGCCGTGATCATGATGACATCGGTGCCGTGGCCCTGCTCCCGCATGCGGTGGACGAGTTCGAGGCCGGTCTGGTCCGGCAGGTAGTGGTCGAGCAGGACCAGGTCGATGGCGCCGCGCTCGACGGCGGCCAGCGCCTGGGCGGCGCTGTGCGCGCGGGCGGTCACCCGGAAGCCGGGAACCTTTCCCACGTACTTGGCGTTTATCTCTGCGACGCGGAAGTCGTCGTCCACGACCAGGACGTCAATCATCAGGCCTCTCCTTCAAGGCCGGCGAGCGTTAAGCCCGTGTTTCGTGCTCCGCAGTTGTAGCGCGAGCAAAATGAGCACAACAGGCCCTTGCGAGCAAAAGAACGGCTTGTGCTCACAAGACTGCTGCTGTGGCCGGCGCCACACCTACCGTCCCGGCCCATGAGCGCAGACACCAGCCCCGCCATCGAGCTACGGGGCGCGAGCAAAACCTTCAGGACCCCGTCCGGGGGTCTGCACACCGCCGTCCGGAACCTGGACCTCACCGTCGGACGCGGTGAGTTCGTGGCCGTCGTCGGCCCGACCGGCTGTGGCAAGTCCACCACGCTGACCCTGGTCAGCGGCCTGGAGGAGCCCACCGAGGGCGAGGTGCTGGTGGCCGGTGAGCCGGTCGACGGCGTCGGCGGCAAGGTCGGTTTCGTCTTCCAGCAGGACGCCACCTTCCCCTGGCGGACGGTCCTGTCCAACGTCATGGCGGGCCCGCGATTCCGCGGCGTGCCCAAGGCGGAGGCCAGGCAGAAGGCCCGCGAGTGGCTGGCCCGGGTCGGCCTCGCGGCCTTCGAGGACCGCTATCCGCACCAGCTCTCCGGCGGCCAGCGCAAGCGTGTCGCCCTCGCTGCCACCTTCGTCAACGACCCCGAGATCCTGCTCATGGACGAGCCGTTCTCGGCGCTCGACGTGCAGACCCGGGCGCTGATGTCGGACGAGCTGCTGGAGCTGTGGGAGGGCACCGGCGCCTCCGTCGTCTTCGTCACCCACGACCTGGAGGAGTCCATCGCGCTGGCCGACAGGGTCGTCGTGATGACCGCAGGACCGGCCACCGTGAAGCAGGTCTTCGACATCGACCTGCCCCGGCCGCGCAAGGTCGAGTCGGTGCGCCTGGAACCGCGGTTCATCGAGATCTACCGCGAGATCTGGGAGTCGCTCGGCGAAGAGGTCCGCATCACCCGCGAAAGAGGTGCCGCTCATGTCGCCTGACGTCCTCAGCACCCCGGTCGTGGAGACCGCCAAGACCACCCCGGACCGTGCGCGGACCCGCGCACAGGCCGCCCGCCGCCGCAAGATCGTCGTCATGGCCGCGCGCGTGCTGCTCCTGGTGGCCGTCCTCGGGCTGTGGGAGGGGCTGTCCCGGGCGAAGGTCATCGACCCGTTCAACTTCTCCATGCCCTCGAAGATCTGGGACCAGATCTACACCTGGGTGATGCACGGAACCGCGCTCGGTTCCCTCGGGGAGCAGATCTGGTACACGCTGTACGAGGCGCTGCTCGGGTGGGTCATCGGTGTGATCGCCGGTGTCCTCCTCGGTATCGCGTTCGGGCGGATCACCTTGCTCGCCGAGGTTCTTGGTCCATACATCAAGGTGCTCAACTCGATCCCCAGGATCGTCCTGGCGCCCATCTTCCTGATCTGGTTCGGGCTCGGCCCGTCCTCCAAGGTGGCCTCCGCCGTCGTGCTCGTCTTCTTCCCGGTGTTCTTCAACGCCTTCCAGGGCGCCCGCGAGGTGGACCGCAACCTGGTGGCCAACGCCCGCATCCTGGGTGCGAGCGACCGCAGGGTGACCCTTCAGGTCGTCATCCCGTCGGCGACCTCCTGGATCTTCACCAGCCTGCACGTCAGCTTCGGCTTCGCCCTGATCGGCGCGATCGTCGGCGAGTACATCGGCGCCACCAAGGGCATTGGCCTGCTCGTCGCGCAGTCGCAGAACACCTTCAACGCCGCCGGCGTGTACGCCGCGATGGTCATCCTCGCGGTGGTCGCCCTGGTCGCCGAAGGGCTGCTGACCTTCGCCGAGCGCCGCATCTTCCGCTGGAAGCCCGCCGGTTCCGACAGCTGATCCGCCTGTCCCGGCCCCCACTCGACCCTTCTCCCTGCCGCTCTTCGACAAGGACGTGAACCGCCATGCGCAAGACCGCCAGATACGCCTCGCTCGCCCTCTCGGGCCTGCTCGCCCTCTCCTCGCTCACCGCCTGCGCCAATGACGCGGCCAGCTCGACCGCCGACACCGGCAGCGGCGGGGGCGGCGGCAAGGGTGAGACCGTCAAGATCATGGTCGGCGGCCTGGACAAGGTCATCTACCTGCCCGCGATGCTCACCCAGCGGCTCGGCTACTTCCGGGCGGAGGGGCTGAACGTCCAGCTCCTGAGCGAGCCCGCCGGCGTGCAGGCCGCGACCGCGCTCGTCTCCGGCCAGGTGCAGGGAGCGGTCGGCTTCTACGACCACACCCTCGACCTCCAGGTGAAGGGCAAGTCGGTGGAGTCGGTCGTGCAGTTCTCGCACGCGCCCGGTGAGGTGGAGGTCGTCTCGGACAAGGCGGCGGGCGACCTCACCTCGCCCAAGGACTTCAAGGGCAGGAAGCTGGGCGTGACCGGCCTCGGTTCCTCGACCGACTTCCTGACCAAGTACCTCGCGGTCAAGAACGGTGTGAACGTCAGCGAGTTCACCCCGGTCGCGGTCGGGGCGGGACCGACGTTCATCGCGGCGCTCCAGAAGGGCGCGATCGACGGCGGCATGACCACCGATCCGACCGTCGCCACCGTCCTGGACAAGAAGGCCGGGAAGGTCCTCATCGACATGCGCACCCCCGAGGGCTCGCAGCAGGCGCTGGGCGGGCCGTACCCGTCGTCCAGTCTGTACATGCAGACGGACTGGGTGAACGGACACAAGGACACGGTCCAGAAGTTGGCCAATGCATTCGTCAAGACGCTCAAGTGGATGTCCACCCACAGCGCCTCGGAGATCGCAGCCAAGATGCCCGCCGACTACTCCCAGGGCGACAAGACGCTCTACGCGCAGGCCGTCAGGAGCACGCTGCCGATGTTCACCAAGGACGGCGTCATGCCCAAGGGCGGACCCGAGACCGTCGAGAAGGTGCTCAAGGCGTTCAACCCCAACATCAAGAACGCCAAGGTGGACCTGAGCAGGACGTACACGACCGAGTTCGTCGACAAGGCCGCCCAATGACCGATTGCTGAAGCCCGCTCAGGCGCGGGTCGCCCACACGTAACGGTGTTCCGGGCGGCCCGCGTCGCCGTACTTCAGGGTCAGCCGGGCCCGTCCGGTGCGCTCCAGGAGCTTGAGATAGCGCTGGGCGGTCTGGCGGCTCACCCCTGTCCGCTCGGCGACGTCCTGCGCGGACAGCGGCCCCTCGGCACGCATCAGGGACTGGCGCACCAACTCGGCCGTGGTGGGGGAGTGACCCTTGGGCAGTCCGGGCTCCGAGGGCGCGGAGAGGGCGCCGAAGATGCGGTCCACCTCCGCCTGCTCGGCCTCGCCGCCGCCGTCCAGTGTGCGGCGCAGCTCCGCGTACGCCTCCAGCTTGGCGCGCAGCCCGGCGAAGGCGAACGGCTTCACCAGGTACTGCAGCACGCCGTGCCGCATGGCCGCCTGGACGATCGACACGTCCCGCGCGGCAGTCACCATGATCACGTCGGTCCGGTGGCCGCGGCGGCGCATCTCCTGCACGACCGCGAGCCCTGTGTCGTCGGGCAGATAGTGGTCCATGAGGACCAGGTCGAGCCCCGGCATCGTCTCCAGCCGCTGCAGCGCCTCGGCCGCGTTGTGCGCCTCGCCGGCCACGTGGAAACCGGGCACCTTCTCGACGTAGGCGGCGTTGACCCGGGCGACCCGGGTGTCGTCGTCCACGACCAGGACCTCGATCATCGCCCGTCCTCCTCGGCGGGGTTCGGAATGTGTGCAGGGGCCGTGGCATCCGGTTCCGTGGATCCGGTGAGCGCGGGCTCCAGCTCCGGCTCGGTCAGTGCCTCGGGCAGGACGACGGTGAACTCCGCGCCCCCGCCGTCCGCCGCGCCCACGGCCGCGCTCCCGCCCTGCCGCTCGGCGAGCCGGCGCACCAGCGAGAGCCCGAGCCCCCGCTTGCCGTGCGCGGGCGGCTTCTTGGTGGACCACCCCTCCGTGAAGATCGACTCCCGCTGGTCCTCGGGCACTCCGGGGCCGGTGTCGCACACCCGGAGGACGACGGTACGTCCCTCGGTGCGCAACTCGACCTCCACGCGCGCGTGCGGGGTGCCACCGACCGCGTCGAGGGCGTTGTCGACGAGGTTGCCCACGACCGTGACCAGACCCCGGGGATCGATCAACCGGTCGGGGAGCCGGGTGCGTTCCGACACCCACAGGGCGACGCCGCGTTCGGCCGCCACGGTCGCCTTGCCGACCAGCAGGGCGGCGAGCAGCGGGTCCTGGATCTTCTCGGTGACCTGTTCGGCCGTGACCCGGTGGTCCCCGACGACCTCGCCGACGAACTCCACGGCGTCGTCGTACATCTCCAGCTCCAGCAGGCCCAGCAGGGTGTGCATGCGGTTGGCGTGTTCGTGGTCCTGGGCGCGCAGGGCGTCGATCAGGCCGCGTGTGGAGTCGAGTTCGCGGCCCAGCTGCTCCAGTTCCGTGCGGTCGCGCAGGGTGGCCACGGCGCCGCCGTCGTCGGTGGGCATCCGGTTGGCGACCAGGACGCGCTGGCCGCGTACGGTCAGCAGGTCGGTGCCGGTCACGCGCCCGGCCAGGACGTCCGTCGTACGGCCCTCGCCGAGTGCCTCGTCGGGGGACCGCCCGACGGCCTCGTCGCCGATGCCGAGCAGCCGCCGTGCCTCGTCGTTGAGCAGGCGGATGCGGCCGCCGTGGTCGAGGGCGACCACGCCCTCCCGGATGCCGTGCAGCATCGCCTCCCGCTCGGAGAGCAGCGCGGAGATGTCGGAGAACGCCAGATCCCGGGTCTGCCGCTGCACCCGGCGGGAGATCAGCCAGGCGGCCAGCGCGCCCACCGCGAGGGCACCGCCGGCGTACGCGAACAGCCCCGGGATCGCGCTGATCAGCCGGGCGCGCACGCTGTCGTACGCGATACCGACCGAGACGGCCCCGATGATCCGGTGGTCGGCGTCGTACAGGGGCACCTTGCCGCGGGCCGAGCGGCCCAGGGTGCCCTTGTCGATCTCCATGACCTCCCTGCCTCTCAGGGCGTCGCGGGGATCGGTGGAGACCGGGCGGCCGATCTCGCCAGGGGTGGGGTGCGACCAGCGGATCCATCGCCGGTCCAGCACCACGATGTACTCGGCGTGGGTGGCGTGACGGATCCGCTCGGCCTCCTTCTGCACCGGGCCGTTCCTGGTCGGCGGGGTGTCCCGGACGCCTTCGGCGATCTGCGGGTCCTGCGCCGTGGTCTGGGCGATGGCCAGGGCGCGGCGCATCGCCTCCTGGTCCAGCTGCTTGCTCAGCGGCGCCAGGAAGAGTCCGGTCGCGAGCACCGCCACTCCCGCCGCGATGGCCACCTGCATCAGCAGCACCTGCGAGAACATCCGCCGGGGCAGACCGAGACGCAGGCGGCGTGCGGGGGCAGTGGGGCGCATACCCACGACGGTACGTGGGCGGCCGGCGGCCACCGAAGGGATGTGGCATGGATCTCTTGACCAGTTCTTGAAGAATCGGGACCGCCCCGCGGCACCGCAGGGAGCCCGGCTCGGCTCGCCGGTGCCGCCGTCCGCAGCCGAGGGAACCCGGATCAGCTCGCCAGCGCCGCCGTCCGCAGCTCGTGCACCGCCACCACGTCCATCCGCGCCGGTGCCCCGAGCACCGTCGCCCCGCAGCTCTCCGGGCGCGGTGGCAGGGACGTGCCCTGCGCCACCGTGACGCGCCAGCAGCGCCCGTCGGTGTGGGCGACCGTGACCTCCCAGCGCGGGGCCCTGCCCTCGGTCCGCAGGACGCGCAGCGTGCCGGCCGTGTACTCGGCCGCCGTCGAGCGCACGGCCAGCTCGGCCGCCTGGCCGGGCCTCTCCCAGGCGGAGCACCCGCGGCATCCCTCGACCGCCACGCGCCCCTCCTGGACCGCGTGCAGGGCCTCCTTGACCGTGTGCGCCTCCGCGCGGCCGTACGCGTAGCCGTACGGCAGGACGAGCACGGTGGGCGAGAAGCGATGACCACCCAGATGGGTGACTTCCCAGACGCCGTGCACCCCCGATGCGGCCAGCTCGGCGGCGAGGGGGCGGCCCAGGAGGGCGCAGCAGCGGTCGCGCTTGCCGTTGGTGCACACGAGCGCGAGCGGGTCGCCCGTGTGCGGCCGGCCGTCGAGCGCCGCGTCGAAGGAGCGGGGGTCGCCCGCGCCGAGAGCTGCGAAGTCGAGGCCGAGCAGCAGCTGCGGATCGAGGGTGGTGGCGCTGTGCAGCCAGACGTTGCCGGGGACGGTGTGGGCCACGTACACCTGCCGGAGCGTGGCCGTGCCGGGGTCCGCGTGGCGGCCGGGGCGGCGGATGAGCGCGACGCGGACGCCGGTGCCCTCGGCGGCGGCCTCCAGGGCACGGCCCAGCGCGGGGTCGAGATGGCTCGACGTGAGCGCCTTGACACCCCATGGGCCGGGCTGTTCCAGCAGCAGCCAGGTCGTCGCCGTGGCAGCCGTGCCGGAAACGGGCTCGTCGAGGCTGCGGGAGACGGTTGCGCACCTACTCACAGAGGTGAGCCTAACCTGACTTTCCCCGGGGGTGACTTCCGGCCGTCCGGTTTTCCTACCCCGGCAGGGGCTGCGGAGGGCGCGGACCGACATAGTGACCGCTGGGGCGCATGCGCAGCGGACGCTCCCCGTACTCCTCCAGGACATGGGCGATCCAGCCCGCCGTCCGGGCGACGGCGAAGATGGTCTCACCGGCCGTGGCGGGCATGCCGCAGGAGGCGGTGAACACGGCCAGGGCCATGTCCACGTTGGCGTGTAGCGGGGTGTGGCGGGCGGCGGTGGCCACGATGTCGCGGGCCGCGAGCAGGGCGGGCTCCGCGCGCGGGAGCTGCTCCAGAAGCGCGAACAGCGCCTGCGCGCGCGGGTCCTCGCCGGAGTAGAGCCGGTGACCGAGTCCGGGGATACGACGCCCCGCACGCAGCTCGTCCGCGATCACCGGGACCGCGGTGCCCTGGTCGAGCACGTCCAGCAGCATCCGGTGGGCCAGGCCGCTGGCGGCGCCGTGCAGCGGGCCCTCCAGGACGCCGAGCCCGGCCGACACGGCCGCGTAGGCGTGCGCGCGGGCCGAGGCGGCGACGCGGACGGCGAGCGTGGAGGCGGCGAGGTCGTGGTCGACCAGCAGCGCGAGAGCGGTGTCCAGGACGCGCAGCGACTCCTCGTCGGCGGGTCGGCCGGTCAGCCGGCCCCACAGGCGGCGGGCCAGCGGGCCGTCGTCCTCGGGGGCGTGCAGGACCGGCGGCAGTGCGGCGACGAGCGTGGGGATGAGGATGCGCGCCGTGCTCAGCACGGCCTCCTCGGACAGGTCGAAGCGCAGCGGATCCTCGGCCGCCGCGGCGATCGCGGCCACCCGCAGCCGGTCGGTGGGGGAGGTGTGCTCGGGCAGGGCGTTCACGGCGTGGCGGGCGACCTCGACGGTGGTCCCGGGCGCGGTGAAGGTCACTCCCGGGGTCATCGTGCCGGTCCAGAGCCACTCCGCGACCTCCTCGTAGGAGTGGCGGGCGGCCAGCTCGGTGGCGTCGACGCCCCGGAAGTAGTAGCGGTCCTTGTCGATCAGTGTGATCCGGGTCCGCACGGACAGCTCCCCGCCGGAGCCCGGAGTCCCCGCCGCTTCCCGCCGGTTGCGCCGGGCGAGGGCTTCGACCTCCCGCGCCTCGAAGGTGCTGGCGCGGCCGCCCGGTTCGCGCCTGCTGCTGAGCAGGCCGCGGCTCACGTAGGCGTACACCGTCTCGGGCTTCACGCCCAGCAGTTCGGCGGTCTCCTTGGTGCTCAGCCTTCGCCCGGGACGGTCGGGAGCGGGTTCGTGATCGCGCATGGAGGCCACCGTAGCCCTCTCCGGACATGTTGATGGCTGCATATTGATTCAATCAATATTGACAGGCATCTGGTCAAGCATGGACAGTCGGATCAAGTTCAGGGAGGAAAGAGCATGTCCATCAACAGGACCGCACCCGTCGTCGACGTACCGCGTGGCCTCGCGGGGGTCGTCGTCACCGACACCGAGGTCGGAGACGTCCGCGGGCTTGAGGGCTTCTACCACTACCGCCAGTACTCGGCCGTCGAACTCGCGCGGACCCGAGGCTTCGAAGACGTCTGGCACCTCCTCGTGCACGGCACGCTCCCGGACGCGGAGCGCCGCGCCGCCTTCGCCGCCGAGACCGCTGCGCTGCGCCGGCTGCCCGCGGACGTCGAGGCCGCGCTTCCCGCTCTCGCACGGGCCGACCGCACCTCCGGCCCGCTCGCCGGGATGCGCACCGCGCTCTCGCTGCTCGGCGCGGCGAAGGGGTTCCGCCCGGTGTACGACACGGACGCGGACCAGCGCCGCGCGGACACCGTCGCCGCCTGCGCGGCCGTGCCGACCCTGCTCACCGCGCTGTACCGGCTCGGGCAGGGGCTCGACCCCGTCGCGCCGCGCGAGGGGCTGTCCTACGCGGCCAACTACCTGTACATGCTCACGGGCGAGGAGCCGGAGCCGCGGCGGGCGCGTGCGGTCGAGCAGTACCTGATCTCGACCATTGATCACGGATTCAATGCATCAACGTTCACCGCGCGGGTCATCGCGTCCACGGGCGCCGACGTGGCCGCCTGTCTGGTCGGGGCCGTCGGCGCGCTGTCCGGGCCGCTGCACGGTGGGGCGCCCAGCCGTGCCCTCGACACCCTGGACGCGATCGGGACCCCGGACCGTATCGACTCCTGGATCCGGGAGCGGGTGCTCGCCGGCGACCGCATCATGGGCTTCGGGCACGCCATCTACCGCACGGAGGACCCCCGTTCACGGATGCTGCGCGAGATCGCTCAGGGCTTCGGGGGCCCGCGCGTCGCCTTCGCGGTCGAGGTCGAGCGGCACGTCGAGGCGATACTCGCCGAGCTGAAGCCCGGCCGCGAACTGCACACGAACGTCGAGTTCTACGCGGGCGTCGTCATGGAACTGTGCGGCCTGCCCCGGGAGATGTTCACCCCCACCTTCGCGGCGGCTCGCGTGGTGGGCTGGAGCGCCAACATCCTGGAACAGGCGGCGGACTCGAAGATCATCCGTCCGGTGGCGCGGTACGTGGGACCGCGGCCCCCGGTCGCGGTGCCGGCACAGCTCTGAGGGACGGCGCGAGCCCCACCCGCTCTCCGCAGGCCGCCGACGGGCATGACGGCATGACGGCACAGAGCAACCCGCCTCGGGGCGCCGCGACGCAGAGCGCCCAACCCGGAGCGCCCGGTGCAGAGCACCCGGCCCCAGGGCACCCCGGCACCCGGCACAGAGCGCCCAACCCCGGGACCCCCCAGCGCAGAGCACCCGGACCCAGGGGACCCCGGCACAGAGCGCCCAACCCCGGGACATCCCGGCGCAGAGACCCGCCCGAGGGCACCCCGGCACACAGCACCCGGCACCCGGCACCCGGCCCCAGGGCATCCCCCGCAGGGCTCCCGGCCTCCGGGCGCCCCGCTCTTATGCTGGTCCGGCAGTCGGTCCACACAAGAGAGGGCGCCCGTTGGGCAGCAGCCGCACCCCGCAGCAGATCCCCGTCGTCGTTCTCGCCGGATTCCTCGGATCCGGGAAGACGACACTCCTCAACCACCTCCTGCACCGCAGCGGAGGAAGCCGTATCGGGGCCATCGTCAATGACTTCGGTGCCATCGAGATCGACGCGATGGCCGTCGCCGGAGCCCTCGGCGACTCGACCGTCTCGCTCGGCAACGGCTGTCTGTGCTGTGCCGTCGACGTGAGTGAACTCGACCTCTACCTGGACCGGCTCGCCGCGCCCGCCGCCGGCATCGACGTCATCGTCATCGAGGCCAGCGGGCTCGCCGAACCCCAGGAACTGGTGCGGATGGTGCTCGCCAGCGGGCATCCCGGCATCGTCTACGGCGGACTCGTCGAAGTCGTCGACGCGGCCGAGTTCGACGGAACCCGGTCCCGGCACCCCGAGATCGACCGGCACCTCGCCCTGGCCGACCTCGTCGTGGTCAACAAGCTGGACCGGGCGCCGGACCCCGACCGCGTTCTCGGCCTCGTCCGCTCGCTCACCGACCGTGCCGCCGTGGTCCCGGCCACCTACGGCCGCATCGACCCGGAGTTCCTCTTCGACTGCCGGCCGAGCCAGGAGCGCATCGGGCAGCTGTCCTTCGAAGACCTGCACGAGCACGGCGACGACGACCACGACCACGCCGGTCATCTGCACACCGGCTACGACAGCCTGTCCTTCGCCGCCGACCTGCCGATGGAGCCCCGCAGGCTGATGCAGTTCCTGGACAGCCGTCCGGACGGGCTGTACCGGATCAAGGGCTACGTCGACTTCGGACCCCACGACACCGTCAACCGGTACGCCGTCCACGCCGTCGGCCCGTTCCTGCGCTTCTACCCGGAGCCCTGGCCGCCCGCCGACGCCCGCCTCACCCAGCTCGTCCTGATCGGCTCCGGCATCGACGCGGGCGCCCTCGGCAAGGAACTGGAGGCGTGCAAGAACGACGCCCCACACGCCGACGAGCACGGCATGTGGGGCGTCCTGCGCTACGTACAGGGCCCGGACGACGCGGAC
The DNA here is from genome assembly GCF_040642095.1 of Streptomyces sp. NPDC020362. Lineage (NCBI taxonomy): Bacteria > Bacillati > Actinomycetota > Actinomycetes > Kitasatosporales > Streptomycetaceae > Streptomyces > Streptomyces sp. NPDC020362. The sequence goes on along the minus strand of NZ_JBFAET010000070.1, from coordinate 23,449 downwards.
CCGGAGGATCCGCCCGCCCCGAGCCCGGAGGATCCGCCCGCCCCGGGCCTTCAGGATGTGCCTGCCCAGGGCCTTCAGGATCCGCCGGCCTAGAGCACCGGTCCTGCGACGACCGCCACCGTCTTGGGCAGCGACGTGCCCGAGCCGTCACGGCGCGGGTCCAGGTCCGGCAGCTCGGCCGGTGTGCCGTTCTTCTGCGCTGCCATGGCCGGGACCGGACCCGCCCAGGCCAGCGACAGACAGTCCTCGCCCTTCAGGAAACGCTGACAGCGAACGCCACCGGTGGCCCGCCCCTTGCGCGGGTACTGGTCGAACGGCGTCATCTTGGCGGTCGTCTGCACCGAGTCGTCCAGCGTGCCGCGCGAGCCGGCCGCCGTGAAGACCACCGCGTCGGCCGCCGGGTCGATCGCAGTGAACGAGATCACCTTCGCGCCCTCGGTGAGCTTGATGCCCGCCATGCCGCCCGCCGGACGGCCCTGCGGGCGCACGATGGAGGCCTGGAAGCGCAGCAGCTGTGCGTCGTCCGTGATGAACACCAGGTCCTCCTCGCCGGTCCGCAGCTCCACCGCGCCGACGATCCGGTCGCCCTCCTTGAGCGTGATGACCTCCAGCTCGTCCTTGTTCGACGGGTAGTCGGGCACCACACGCTTGACGACGCCCTGCTCGGTGCCGAGCGCAAGGCCCGGGGAGGACTCGTCCAGCGTGGTCAGGCAGACCACCGTCTCGTTGTCGTCCAGGGAGACGAACTCCGCCAGCGGGGCCCCTCCGGCGAGGTTCGGGGCCGTCGCCGTCCCGGGCAGCTGCGGCAGGTCCACCACGTTGATCCGCAGCAGACGGCCCGCCGAGGTCACTGCCCCGATCTCACCGCGCGTGGTCGCCGCGACAGCCGAGACGATCACGTCGTGCTTGGCCCGGTGGGCGCCCGCGTCGTCCGGGAACGGCTCGTTGCCCGCCATACGGGCCAGCAGGCCCGTCGAGGACAGCAGCACCCGGCACGGGTCGTCGGCGACCTGGAGCGGCACGGTGGCGACCGGGGCGCCGGCGGACTCCAGCAGGACCGTGCGCCGGTCGGTGCCGAACTGCTTGGCCACGGCGGCCAGTTCGGCCGAGACCAGCTTGCGCAGCTCCGCGTCCGAGTCCAGGATCCGGGTCAGCTCCTCGATCTCCGCGGTGAGCCGGTCCTTCTCCGCCTCCAGCTCGATGCGGTCGTACTTGGTGAGCCGGCGCAGCGGCGTGTCGAGGATGTACTGCGTCTGGACCTCGCTCAGCGAGAAGCGCTCCATCAGGCGCTCCTTGGCCTGCGCGGAGTTCTCGCTGGAGCGGATCAGCCGGATGACCTCGTCGATGTCGACCAGCGCGGTCAGCAGGCCCTCGACCAGGTGCAGCCGGTCGCGGCGCTTGCTGCGGCGGAACTCGCTGCGGCGCCGCACGACCTCGAAGCGGTGGTCGAGGTAGACCTCCAGCAGCTCCTTCAGACCCAGGGTGAGCGGCTGGCCGTCCACCAGGGCCACGTTGTTGATGCCGAAGGACTCCTCCATCGGGGTCAGCTTGTACAGCTGCTCCAGGATGGCCTCCGGCACGAAGCCGTTCTTGATCTCGATGACCAGACGCAGGCCGTGCTCGCGGTCGGTCAGGTCCTTGACGTCGGCGATGCCCTGGACCTTCTTCGCGTTGACCAGGTCCTTGATCTTGGCGATCACCTTCTCGGGACCCACGGTGAAGGGCAGTTCGGTGACGACCAGGCCCTTGCGGCGGGCGGTCACGGTCTCGATCGAGACCGTCGCGCGCATCTTGAAGGTGCCGCGGCCCGTCGCGTACGCGTCCCGGACGCCGTCCAGGCCGACGATCCGGCCGCCGGTGGGCAGGTCGGGGCCCGGGACGTGCTTCATCAGCGCGTCCAGGTCCGCGTTCGGGTACCGGATCAGGTGGCGGGCGGCGGCGATGACCTCGCGCAGGTTGTGCGGCGGCATGTTCGTCGCCATGCCGACCGCGATGCCCGAGGAGCCGTTCACCAGCAGGTTCGGGAAGGCGGCGGGCAGCGCCACCGGCTCCTGCTCCTGGCCGTCGTAGTTGGGATTGAAGTCGACCGTGTCCTCGTCGATGGACTCGGTCATCAGGCTCGTCGCCGAGGCCATCCGGCACTCGGTGTACCGCATGGCGGCCGGCGGGTCGTCGTTGCCCAGCGATCCGAAGTTGCCGTGGCCGTCGACGAGTGGAACGCGCATCGAGAACGGCTGGGCCATGCGCACCAGGGCGTCGTAGATCGACGCGTCGCCGTGCGGGTGCAGCTTGCCCATGACCTCGCCGACGACACGGGCGCACTTCACGTAGGCGCGGTCGGGGCGCACGCCCATCTCGTTCATCTGGTAGACGATCCGGCGGTGCACCGGCTTGAGGCCGTCGCGGGCGTCCGGCAGGGCGCGCGAGTAGATGACCGAGTACGCGTACTCGAGGTAGGAGCCACGCATCTCGTCCACGACGTCGATGTCGAGGATCTTCTCCTCGAACGAGTCGTCGGGCGGCGGGGTCTTCGTGCTGCGGCGGGCCATCCTGCCTGGCTCCTTGCTGAAGCGTTTGACGGATCTGACGCGGACCATTGTGGACCGAGGTACTGACAACCCGGGCCGCGACCCGGTCTCCGCAGCCCGGCCCGGCACCGGAAGGAACCGCGGACCGGTACGGAGAGGACGGCGGACCGGTACGGAGAGGACGGCGGACCGGTAGGCGGAAAGCGCTCCGGAGCCGTCCCACGCCACCCACGACGCAGGCTACGCGATCCGCTGTGGGCGTACGCCCGGCGGGAACTTCGCCTACGCGTCGCACGCTTGCATACAGTGGCAGGAACGGCAGGAAATCCGCGGTTTCGACGACCGCCTCCGCTCGCGAAGGGACGTACATGCCCATGGGTCACACGACCACAGCCGAGGCAGGCTCCGGGGGCCTGACAGCGACCGAGTACCGCCTTGCCAACGGTCTGCGCGTGGTGCTCTCCGAGGACCACCTGACCCCCGTGGCGGCGGTCTGCCTCTGGTACGACGTCGGCTCCCGCCACGAAGTCAAGGGGCGTACCGGCCTGGCTCACCTTTTCGAGCACTTGATGTTCCAGGGCTCGGCGCAGGTCACGGGCAACGGCCACTTCGAGCTGGTGCAGGGCGCGGGCGGCTCGCTCAACGGCACGACCAGCTTCGAGCGCACCAACTACTTCGAGACCATGCCCGCCCACCAGCTGGAGCTCGCCCTCTGGCTGGAGGCCGACCGCATGGGCTCGCTGCTATCCGCCCTGGACGACGAGTCGATGGAGAACCAGCGGGACGTCGTCAAGAACGAGCGCCGCCAGCGCTACGACAACGTGCCCTACGGCACCTCCTTCGAGAAGCTGACCGCGCTCGTCTACCCCGAGGGCCACCCCTACCACCACACGCCCATCGGCTCGATGGCGGACCTGGACGCGGCCACCCTGGAGGACGCGCGCCGGTTCTTCCGCACCTACTACGCGCCCAACAACGCCGTGCTCTCCGTGGTCGGCGACATCGACCCCGCGCAGACCCTGGCCTGGATCGAGAAGTACTTCGGGTCGATCCCCGGCCACGACGGCAAGCCCGACCCCCGCGACGGCTCCCTGCCCGAGACCATCGGTGAGCAGCTGCGCGAGGTCCTCGTCGAGGAGGTGCCCGCCCGCGCCCTGATGGCCGCCTACCGGCTGCCGCACGACGGCACCCGCGAGGCGGACGCGGCCGACCTGGCCCTCACCGTTCTCGGCGGCGGCGAGTCCTCCCGCCTGTACAACCGGCTCGTGCGCCGCGACCGCACGGCGGTCACGGCCGGATTCGGCCTGCTGCGCCTGGCCGGCGCGCCCTCCCTCGGCTGGCTGGACGTGAAGACCTCCGGTGACGTCGAGGTTCCGGTGATCGAGAGCGCGATCGACGAGGAGCTGGCCCGGTTCGCAGCGGAGGGCCCCACGCCCGAGGAAATGGAGCGCGCCCAGGCCCAGTTGGAGCGCGAGTGGCTGGACCGGCTCGGCACGGTCGCGGGCCGCGCCGACGAACTGTGCCGGTACGCCGTCCTGTTCGGCGATCCGCAGCTCGCCCTCACCGCCGTCGAGCGGGTCCTGGCGGTGACCCCCGAAGAGGTCCAGGAGGTCGCCAAGGCCCGCCTGCGCCCCGACAACCGCGCGGTTCTCGTCTACGAGCCGAAGTCCCCGGAGACCGCGCAGGATGCCGACGTGCCCGAGGACCCGGAGCAGGAAGCGACCGTAGAGGCCGGCAACGACGACGAGGAGACGGCCAAGTGAGCGAGCTCGCCACCATGGACTTCCACCCCCAGCCGGAGCCCGGCGAGGCCAAGCCCTGGGCGTTCCCGGCCCCCGAGCGTGGCAGTCTGGACAACGGCCTGACCGTGCTGCGCTGCCACCGCCCCGGCCAGCAGGTCGTCGCCGTGGAGGTGCTGCTGGACGCGCCCCTGGACGCCGAGCCGGCCGGCCTGGACGGCGTCGCCACGATCATGGCGCGGGCCTTCTCCGAGGGCACCGACCGGCACTCCGCGGAGGAGTTCGCCGCCGAGCTGGAGCGGGCCGGCGCCACGCTCGACGCGCACGCCGACCACCCCGGCGTCCGTATCAGCCTGGAGGTCCCGGCCTCCCGGCTGGCCAAGGGCCTCGGCCTGCTGGCCGACGCCCTGCGCGCGCCCGCGTTCGCCGAGAGCGAGGTCGAGCGGCTGGTCCGCAACCGCCTGGACGAGATCCCGCACGAGCTGGCCAACCCCTCCCGCCGGGCCGCCAAGGAACTCTCCAAGGAGCTGTTCCCGGCGACCTCGCGCATGTCCCGACCGCGCCAGGGCACCGAGGACACGGTCGAGAAGATCGACGCGGCGGCCGTGCGCGCCTTCTACGACCGTCATGTGCGGCCCGTCACGGCCACCGTGGTGGTGGTCGGCGACCTCACCGGCACCGATCTGGACGCGCTGCTCGGCGACACCCTGGGCGCCTGGACCGGCACCCCCGGCGAGCCGCGGCCGGTGCCTGCGGTGAGCGCCGACGACACCGGCCGTGTCGTCATCGTGGACCGGCCCGGCGCCGTCCAGACGCAGCTGCTCATCGGCCGGATCGGCCCCGACCGGCACGACCGGGTGTGGCCCGCCCAGGTGCTCGGCACGTACTGCCTCGGCGGCACCCTCACCTCCCGCCTGGACAAGGTCCTGCGCGAGGAGAAGGGGTACACGTACGGCGTGCGCGCCTTCGGGCAGGTCCTGCGCTCCGCGCCCGACGGCACGGGCGCCTCGATGCTCGCCATCAGCGGCTCCGTGGACACCCCGAACACCGGTCCCGCGGTCCAGGACCTGTGGACGGTGCTGCGCACGCTAGCGGCGGACGGTCTGACCGACGCCGAGCGCGATGTCGCCGTGCAGAACCTCGTCGGCGTGGCGCCGCTGAAGTACGAGACCGCCGCGGCCGTCGCGAGCACCCTGGCGGACCAGGTCGAGCAGCACCTGCCCGACGACTTCCAGGCGACGCTGTATCAGCAGCTCGCCTCCACCGGCACGGTGGAGGCCACCGCGGCGGTCATCAACGCCTTCCCGGTGGACCGCCTGGTGACGGTTCTGGTCGGCGACGCGGCCGAGATCAAGGCGCCGGTCGAGGCGCTCGGCATCGGCGAAGTCACCGTCGTGGCGGCCGAGTAGAGCCCGGACGCCGCCACGCGCGGGGGCCCTGACGACCGACGGGTCATCAGGGCCCCCTGCCGTGCGCCGCCCTTCTCCAGATGTCCGAATTGGGGCAGAGCTGCCCGTCTGCCCTGTGGGATGTACTACAAAAGCGCGGATCCGTTTGGGGATCGAAAGCCGGGCCGCTTAGCGTCGTCCGGGCTGTCCGTCAGGCAGTGCGCCGCGCCCGCGGCACCGGACAGTCATCGCCGAGTCCCCGTACGGCGCGAGCCAGGGGAGCCGGGGACCCACCGCAGTCCCTGGGGTGAATCGGACGCCCGCGCGCGAGCGAGGGGGTCCGTAGGAGACCTTCCTGCTCCGAACCCGTCAGCTAACCCGGTAGGCGAGAGGGAAGGAAAGGACCAGCCATTTCATGGCGTTCATAGGTGCCACCGGGAAGCACCGCAGGCCCGGCCGGGCCAGGCGCACCTCCGTCCAGGCGGCCGGCATCGCGGCTCTCACCGGTACCGGTGTCATCGGCACCCTCGCGGCCACGCCGGCGCTCGCCTCGGACAGCTCCGCCGAGCAGACCGGCCTCACCCCGGTCATCACCGTGAGCGACTCGCTCGCGGAGCAGATCGACGAGCAGGCCACCGCCCAGAAGGAGGCCGCCGAGCAGAAGGCGGCCGAGGAGGCCGCGGCCAAGGCTGCCGCCGAGAAGGCCAGGGAGGACCGCGAGGCCCGGGCGCGTGCCGCCCGTGAGGCGGAGCGCAAGCGTCTGAACGCCTTCGTCGCCCCGATCGCGAACTCGTACGTCTCCACGGGCTACAAGACCGGCGGCTCCCTGTGGTCCTCCGGCTCCCACACCGGCATCGACTTCCACGCGGCCAGCGGCACGGTCGTCCACGCGGTCGGCTCCGGGACCGTCGTCTCCACCGGCTGGGGCGGGGCCTACGGCAACCAGATCGTGATCCGGATGGCCGACGGCATGTACACCCAGTACGGCCACCTGTCGTCCATCGGCGTCACCGTGGGCCAGAAGGTCACCCCGGGCCAGCAGATCGGCCTGTCCGGCGCGACCGGCAACGTCACCGGACCGCATCTGCACTTCGAGGCCCGTACGACGCCCGAGTACGGCTCGGACATCGACCCCGTCGCCTACCTCCTCAAGCACGGCGTGAACGTCTGACGCCTCCGCGAGCGCGGTGCCGGTGCCTCCTCCGCGAGCGCGGTGCGAGTGCCTGACTCCTCCGCGAGCGCGATGCGGGTGCCCGGCACCTCGGCTAGCACGGTGCGGGTGTCCGACGGCCGCGCGTACGGCAGCCCAAGCCCCGGCTCACGAGCCGGGGCTTTCGCCGTTTTTCACTGCGCCCGCCGCACCCGCTGTCCAAAAAATATCCATGGATTCCGGCCCGCCGTCGGAAATTCCGACTCATTGCAATAGAGTCACGGAACACACGTCCATCGTCGACGTTTCACGGGGATTAAGGCGGAGGTCGGTCATGCGTGTTCCGGCGCACTCGGTGTGCACGGCGATCCGGGACGACATCGTCGCCGGTGTCTACGAGCGCGGCAGCCGCCTCACCGAGGAAGTCCTGGCCCGCCGCTACGGCGTCTCTCGCGTCCCCGTCCGCGAGGCGCTGCGCACCCTGGAGGCGGAGGGCTTCGTGGTGACCCGGCGGCACGCGGGTGCCTGTGTGGCCGAGCCGACCGAGCAGGAGGCCGCGGACCTGCTGGAGATGCGCATGCTCCTGGAGCCCCTCGGTGCCTCCCGGGCCGCCCAGCGGCGTACCGAGGCCCATCTGAAGGTGCTGCGCGGTCTGGTCCGGCTGGGTCAGGAGCGGGCCAGGCACGGCAGCAGCGAGGATCTGCGCTCGTTGGGCGGCTGGTTCCACGAGACGCTCGCGCAGGCCTCGGGCAGCTCCTCGCTGACCTCGGTGCTGACCCAGTTGCGGCACAAGATCGCCTGGATGTACACGGTGGAGCCGCCGTCGAGCCCGGCGGAGTCCTGGGCGGAGCACGGCGCCATCGTGGACGCGGTGGCGCGCGGCGACGGCGAGCGCGCGCGGGCGGTCACGGCGCTCCACGCCGAGCGCGCGACAGCCGTGCACCGGCTGCGATTCCCCTCGCAGGGCGACCGCACGGAGCGTGTGAGGAATTCGCAACATGCCGTAAACATGCCGAGCCTGCGGCATTAACACGGGCGCCGTATACAAAGAGGAGATATTCGTTGGGCGTGTATTTCCGCTGCCCTTTTCCCGGTGCACCGGGAATTCTCGCTCGCGTGCCGTCCGTGCGCCTGCCGTGAATTCATCCGGCCGACCGCTCCCGGAGCGGGGGCTGCCGAAAACGCAGAAGCCGCGCCACCCGGAAATGGTGACGCGGCTCCGGCATGGATCAGACGGTCTCGGGCAGCTCTTCCAGGCCCTCGGTGACCAGCTTGGCCAGACGGTCCAGGGCGGCGTCCGCGCCCTCGGCGTCGGAGGCGAGGACGATCTCCTCGCCGCCCTGGGCGCCCAGACCCAGAACGGCGAGCATGGAGGCCGCGTTGACGGGGTTGCCGTCGGCCTTGGCGATCGTCACGGGAATACCGGAGGCCGTCGCGGCCCGGACGAAGATGGAGGCGGGGCGGGCGTGGAGACCCTCGGCCCAGCCGACGTTGACGCGGCGCTCAGCCATGTGTTGCTGCCCTTCACTGTTCAGGGTTGTCTAGACCAGTTTCCCATATCGCGAAGCATGCCCGGAGCGGGCCTTCGCCCCGCCCCTGTGTGTCGCCGGACCGCGGCCTCGGTCCGGCTTCCGTCCTCCACAGACTGCCTCGCGCCGTTGTCGTACGCGAGCCGTACTCTGGGGCCCATGCAGAGCCCGGCGGACCGGCGCGACCGGCATGAGTACCCCGCCCACTGGGAGGCGGACGTGGTGCTGCGCGACGGGGGTACCGCGCGCATCCGGCCCATCACCGTTGATGACGCCGACCGCCTGGTCAGCTTCTACGAGCAGGTCTCGGACGAGTCGAAGTACTACCGCTTCTTCGCGCCCTACCCGCGCCTGTCCGCCAAGGACGTCCACCGCTTCACGCACCACGACTTTGTGGACCGGGTGGGGCTCGCGGCCACCGTCGGCGGCGAGTTCATCGCCACCGTACGCTACGACCGCATCGGCGCCGACGGCCTGCCCGCCTCCGCGCCCGCCGACGAGGCCGAAGTCGCCTTCCTGGTGCAGGACGCCCATCAGGGCCGCGGGGTCGCCTCCGCCCTTCTGGAGCACATCGCGGCCGTCGCGCGCGAGCGCGGCATCCGCCGCTTCGCCGCCGAGGTGCTGCCCGCCAACACCAGGATGATCAAGGTGTTCACGGACGCCGGGTACACCCAGAAGCGCAGCTTCGAGGACGGCGTGGTCCGCCTGGAGTTCGACCTCGAACCCACCGACCGCTCCCTCGCCGTGCAGCGCGCCCGCGAGCAGCGCGCCGAGGCTCGCTCGGTACGGCGGCTGCTGGCGCCCGGCTCCGTCGCGGTCGTCGGCGTCGGCCGCGCGCCCGGCGGGGTGGGGCGCAGCGTCCTCGGCAACCTCCGGGCCGCCGGCTACTCCGGCGGCCTGCACGCCGTGAACCGGGCCTTCCCCGAGGACCTCAAGGAGGTCGACGGCGTCCCGGCGTACCGGTCGGTGCGGGACATCGAGGGGCCGGTGGACCTCGCCGTCGTCGCCGTACCGGCGGAGCAGGTGCCCGCGGTGGTCGCCGAGTGCGGCGAGCACGGGGTCCAGGGCCTCGTCGTCCTCGCCGCCGGGTATGCGGAGAGCGGGCCCGAAGGGCGCGAGCGGCAGCGGGCCCTCGTGCGGCACGCGCGCGCGTACGGCATGCGGATCATCGGCCCGAACGCCTTCGGCGTCATCAACACCGCACCCGGCGTCCGTCTGAACGCCTCGCTGGCCCCCGAGATGCCGCGCCCCGGCCGCATAGGCCTGTTCGCGCAGTCCGGAGCCATCGGCATCGCGTTGCTGTCCCGGCTGCACCGGCGCGGGGGAGGGGTCACCGGGGTCACCGGCGTGTCCACTTTCGTGTCCGCCGGGAACCGCGCCGACGTCTCCGGCAACGACGTCCTCCAGTACTGGTACGACGACGCGGAGACCGACGTCGTGCTGATGTACCTGGAGTCCATCGGCAACCCGCGCAAGTTCACCCGCCTGGCCCGGCGCACGGCGGCGGCGAAGCCGCTGGTGGTGGTGGAGGGGGTCGGTTCCGCGCCGCAGGGGCACGCGGTACGGGCGACACGGCTGCCGCACGCGACCGTCTCCGCGCTGCTGCGGCAGGCCGGGGTGATCCGGGTGGACACGATCACCGAACTGGTCGACGCGGGCCTGCTGCTCGCCCGGCAGCCGCTGCCCGCGGGGCCTCGTGTGGCGATCCTCGGCAACTCGGAGTCGCTGGGGGTGCTGACGTACGACCGGTGCCTTGCGGAAGGTCTTCGGCCGTCGCGCCCGCTGGACCTGACGACCGGGGCGACGGCGGGCGACTTCCATCGGGCGCTGGCGCGGGAGCTCGCGGACGACACGATCGACGCGGTGGTCGTCACGGCGATTCCGGCGATCGGCGAAGGGGTACCGGGGGACGCGGAGCTGGCGGAGGCGTTGAGGTCGGCTGCGGCGCGGGCGCCCGGGAAGCCGGTGCTCGTGGTGCATGTGGAGCTCGGCGGCCTTGCGCAGGCGTTGTCGGCTGCGGCGAGTACGGCGCCCCAGGCCGCTGCGAAGGCACCCGGCGTCGAGGGGGGTGCCCCCCCTCCCCTGCTCTCGCCCTCGCTCGAACTCCAGCGGGAGGACCCCCGCCGCCCTGCGGAACGACCGCGGCCGCCCACCGCGGCAGCGGGTGCTGGAACGGCACCCGGCGCGGTCGCGGGACCCGGCGAGCCCACCCCGGCGGAGGCCCTTTCGGGAGGCGGCCCCTCCGAAGGAGCTGCCGCTGAGGGCGCCGCCTCCGAAGGTGCTGCGGCTGGCGGCACTCGCTTGGCAGAGGCTGCCGCTGAGGGCGCCCCCTCCCGCCTCATCCCCGCCTACCCCGCCGCCGAGCGTGCCGTGCGGGCGCTCGCCGAAGCCGTGAAGTACGGGCAGTGGCGGCGGGAGGCCGAGAACCCGGGCAAGGTGCCGGAGTACGACGACATCGACGAGAAGGGCGCCGCCCGGCTGATCACGCAGCTGCTGGAGCGCGGGCAGGGGTTCACGCTCGGGCAGGCGGAGACCTGCGACCTGCTCGGGAAGTACGGCATCCCGGTGCGCCGGGCGCTCCCCGCACCCGCCCCGGACGCCGCCGCCGAGGCCGCCCGCACCCTCGGCTATCCCGTGGCCCTCAAGGCCACCGCCCCGCACCTGCGCCACCGCGCCGACCTGGGCGGGGTCCGGCTCGACCTCGCGGACGAGGAGCAACTGCGCCGAGCCTACGCCGAGTTGACCGAGCTGTTCGGGGAACCCGAGGAGCTGCGGCCGGTCGTGCAGTCGATGGCGCCCCGGGGAGTCGACACCGTCGTACGTGCCGTGATCGACCCGGCCGCCGGGGCCGTGCTGTCCTTCGGGCTCGCCGGGGCCGCCTCGCAGCTGCTCGGGGACATGGCGCACCGGCTGGTCCCGGTCACCGACCGGGAGGCGACCGGGCTGGTGCGGTCGATCCGTACGGCACCGCTGCTGTTCGGATGGCGAGGCTCCACGCCGGTGGACACGCCCGCGCTGGAGGAGCTGCTGCTGCGGGTGTCCCGGCTCGTGGACGACCACCCCGAGGTGGTCGCCGTCACCCTGGAACCGGTCGTCGTCGCCCAGCACGGGGTGAGCGTCCTCGGCGCCACCGTGCGGCTCGCGCCGCCGCCCGCCCGCGACGACCTCGGTCCGCGCACACTGCCGGCCTACTGAGCGGGGGAGGGGGCGCATGGAGATCGCCGGGCGGGAACTGCCCGAAGGCAGCTGGTGGGACTGGGAGGTGATCGTCTGGGACGCCGGACAGCTGCGGCTGGCCGCCGGACACGACCTCACCTACCACCACGGCCTGGAGCTGGTCTTCGTCGCCCCGGCCTTCGTGTCCTGCCCGTCCGACTTCCAGGACCCCGTCTTCCGCCCGCCCACGGCGGAGGAGACGATGCGTCTCGCGCGAACGCTCGGCGAAACACCGCCCCTCGTGGTCGCGTTCGAAGCGGACGCCGGCGGCCGCGAACCCGTCTCCTGTCTGGTCGCCGCCGAGCGGCTGGACATCCTGCCGGGGCTCGTCCTGCGGCAGCCGCACGCCGGTGGCGAGGCCGCCCGGCGTGCCCGCGACTGGCCCGGACCCCCCTTGCCCACGGATTAGGATGGACGCCATGGCCAAGACCAGTACGACGACCCAGGGGCTGCGCACGGCGATCGAGCGCAGCGGCTACTACCCGGCCCTCGTGGCCGAGGCGGTGGAGGCCGCTGTGGGCGGCGAGCCCATCCGGTCGTACCTGGTCCACCAGGAGACCACGTTCGACCAGAACGAGGTGCGCCGGCACGTGACCGTCCTGGTCCTCACCGGCAACCGCTTCATCGTCAGCCACACCGACGAGCAGGCCGCCGACACCACCTCGCCGACGCCGTACGCCACGACGTCCACGGAGTCCGTGAAGCTCGGCAGGATCTCCTCGGTCGTGGTCAGCAGGGTGGTCGCGAACCCGGAGCAGTACACGCCGGGCTCGCTGCCCCGCGAGGTCGTCCTGACGATCGGCTGGGGCGCGGTCAGCCGTCTCGACCTGGAGCCCGCCGCCTGCGGCGACCCCAACTGCGAGGCGGACCACGGCTACACGGGCAGCTCCACGGCTGACGACCTCAGCCTGCGTGTCAGCGAGGCCGGGGACGGCCCCGAGACGGTGCGCCAGACGCTCGCCTTCGCACAGGCCATCTCCGAGGCGACCGCGGACGTCACGCGCTGATGTCCCACCCGTTTCCCCCCGCCGCCCATGATCGAGGGCGCTCCGTGCCCACCCCTCCCGGCTCTTCCCACTGGGACCACCCGGAACCGCTCGCCCTCGACACCGCGCCGCTGCCCGAGTACGGCAGCGGCTCGCTCGCCGACCTGCTGCCCACGCTGGCCGCCGGCCTCGGTGTCCCCGGTACGACCGCCACGATCACGGAACTGACCCCGGCCGACCGGGTCTGTGTGTTCCTCATCGACGGGCTCGGCTGGGAGCAGCTCAGGGCGCACCCCGAGGAGGCGCCCTTCCTGACCTCGCTGATTCCCGGCTCGCGCGGGGGCACCGGACGCCCGCTCACCGCCGGCTACCCGGCGACCACCGCCACCTCCCTCGCCTCGGTCGGCACCGGCCTGCCGCCGGGCGCCCACGGCCTGCCCGGCTACACGGTGCGCAACCCGGCCACCGGCGAGCTGATGAACCAGCTCCGCTGGCAGCCGTACACCGACCCGCGCCCCTGGCAGCCGTACCCCACGGTCTTCCAGCTGGCCCACGAGGCCGGTGTGCACGCCGCGCAGGTGTCCTCGCCCACCTTCCAGCACACCCCGCTGACCAAGGTCGCGCTCAGCGGTGGCACCTTCCACGGACGGCTGACCGGCGAGGACCGCATGGACCTGGCCGCCGAGCAACTGGCCGCCGGTGACCGCTCCCTGGTGTACACCTACTACGCCGAGCTGGACAGCGCCGGACACCGCTACGGGGTCGCCTCCGACACCTGGCGCGGACAGCTCATGAACGTCGACCGGCTCGCCCAGCGCCTCGCCGAGCAGCTGCCGCCGCGCAGCGCGCTGTACGTCACCGCCGACCACGGCATGGTCGACATCCCCTTCGACGAGCAGCACCGCATCGACTTCGACGAGGACTGGGAGCTGCGCGCCGGAGTCGCCCTGCTGGGCGGCGAGGGACGGGCGCGGCACGTCTATGCGGTGCCGGGCGCGCAGGACGACGTCCTGACCGTCTGGCGCGAGGTGCTCGGCGAGCAGTTCTGGGTCGCCTCGCGGGACGAGGCGATCGCGGCGGGCTGGTTCGGGCCGCCCGGTGAGTGCGACGAACGCGTGTACGCGCGCATCGGGGACGTGGTCGCGGCCGCCCACGACGACGTCCTGATCATCGCCTCCGAGCGGGAGCCCAAGGAGTCGGCGCTGGTCGGCAACCACGGTTCGATGACCCCTGCCGAGCAGCTGGTCCCGCTGCTCGAAGTACGCTCCTGACGTCCCTGCCCTCCGCCCCCTCGCCGAAAGGTGCTCAACTCCTCATGCCCGAGCTGGTGTTCTTCTCCGGAACGATGGACTGCGGGAAGTCGACGCTGGCTCTGCAGATCGAGCACAACCGCTCCGCGCGCGGTCTGGCCGGCATGATCTTCACCCGGGACGACCGGGCGGGCGAGGGCAAGCTGTCCTCCCGGCTGGGTCTGGTCACCGACGCGGTGGAGGTCGAGGACGGCCAGGACCTCTATGCGTACCTGGTCGAGCACCTCTCCCAGGGCGGGCGCGCGGACTACGTGATCGCGGACGAGGCGCAGTTCCTCGCGCCCGAGCAGATCGACCAGCTCGCGCGCGTGGTGGACGACCTCGGCCTGGACGTCTACTCCTTCGGGATCACCACCGACTTCCGCTCCAAGCTCTTCCCGGGCTCCCAGCGGCTGGTGGAGCTGGCCGACCGTATCGAGGTGCTCCAGGTCGAGGCGCTGTGCTGGTGCGGCGCCCGCGCCACGCACAACGCCCGCACGATAGGCGGCGAGATGGTGGTGGAAGGCGCCCAGGTGGTCGTCGGCGACGTCAACCAGTCCGCGGGCGAGATCGGCTACGAGGTGCTGTGCCGCCGCCATCACCGGCGCCGGATGACCGCCGCAACGGCCCGCGCCGCGGCCCTGTCCCCGGACGTCCTGCCCGTGTCCACGGGCTGAGGCAGGCCGCGAGCGGCTCACTGAGGGTTGTGGACCACCGAGAACACCGCCCCCTCCGGATCCGCCACCGTGCCGACCCGGCCGTGCTCGCTGTCGTGGGCCGGCCGGAGCACTTGGCCGCCCAGCTCCGCGACCTGCCGCAGCGTCCGGTCGGTGTCCGCGACCTCGAAGTACGTCAGCCAGTGCGGCCCCCGGTCCCGGGGCAGCCCATGGCCGACCCCGTGGAGACCGGCCACCGGACGGCCCCCGACGCGCAGGGTCACGTAGTCGAAGCCGGCGGCGGGCACGGGCTCCTCCCCGTACCCGAAGACGGTCTCGTAGAACTTGGTGACGCTCTCGGTCTCGAAGGTGAGCAGCTCGTTCCAGGCCGGTGTGCCGGGTACGCCGCTGATCGCCGTGCCGAGGTGGGCGGCCCCCTGCCAGATCCCGAACACCGCCCCGGACGGGTCGGAGGCGATGGCCAGCCGCCCGGCCTCGGCCGCGTCCAGCGGGCCGACGGCCACCGTGCCGCCGCACAGCCGTACGGTGTCGGCCGTCTGGTCGACGTCGTCCGAGGCGAAGTAGGGCGTCCAGGCGATCGGCAGCCGGCGGTCCGGGGGCAGCTGGCCGATGCCGGCCACCTCGTGCCCGTCCAGCAGCGCCCGCACGTAGGGGCCGAGCTGCTGCGGGCCCGGCCGGAACTCCCAGCCGAACAGCGCCTCGTAGAACTTCTCGGTCGCGGCCAGCCCGTGCACCATCAGGCTCACCCAGCTGGGCGTGCCGGGCGTGCGCCGCGCGTGTGGACCGGCCGACTCCCGTGCCTCGGTCATCGATCACTCTCTCCCCGGCCCCTCACGGTGGCCGTGTCGCTTCCGCTCCCCGGAGGGCGGTGCCGCTGGTGCGTGCACGCCCGCTCCGGTACCCGCATCCCCCGGTGTACCGCGTGCCGTGCCGCGCCGTTGCCCGGGCGGTACCCCTCGGAGGATGTCCGGTCTGCCGTCGTACGCGGCTTCCTGACGATGGACGACGGGTGTCCGTCGGCTGTACAGCGTGTACTCGATCCCGTACGCCTGGTGATCGACCCTGTACGGCGGAGCAGAGTAGCCGGACCTGGACGCCGCGGCCACCCCTGGCGTAAGGATGGACGCCATGACAGTCATCATCACCGCAACCGAACTGGCCCAGGACCTGACCGCGCAGCGCCCGCCCGTCCTGCTGGACGTCCGCTGGCAGCTGAGTGTGGCGAAGGCGGCGGGCGCCCCGTCCTTCGACGGCCGCGCCGAGTACGCGGCCGGGCACATCCCCGGCGCGGTCTTCGTCGACCTGGACCGGGAGCTGGCTTCGGCCCCCGGAGACCGTGGCCGGCATCCGCTTCCGGACCTCACGGAGTTCGGCGCGGCCATGCGCCGTGCGGGCGTGTCGGCCGACCGTCCGGTCGTCGTCTACGACGGCGGGCAGGGCTGGGCGGCGGCGCGCGCCTGGTGGCTGCTGCGCTGGACGGGTCACCCGGACGTGCGGGTCCTCGACGGTGGATTGCCCGCCTGGGAAGGCCCTCTTTCGACGGACGTGCCGGCCCCGTCCGAGAGCGCCTTCCAACCGGCGCCGGGCGCGGCCGGGTTGCTCGACGCCGACGGGGCCGCCGCCCTGGCCCGCGCGGGCGTGCTGCTGGATGCGCGCGCGGGGGAGCGGTACCGCGGTGAGGTGGAGCCGATCGACCGGGTCGGCGGCCACATCCCGGGCGCGGTGTCGGCGCCGACGAACGAGAACGTGGGCCCGGACGGCCGTTTCCTGCCCGCGGCGGAACTGCGTGACCGGTTCAAGGCCCTGGGCGTGTCCGGCGACGCGGAGGTGGGCGTGTACTGCGGCTCGGGCGTCTCGGGCGCGCACGAGGTGCTGGCCCTGGCGGTCGCGGGCATTCCGTCGGCCCTGTACGTCGGCTCCTGGTCGGAGTGGTCCTCGGACCCGTCCCGCCCGGTCGCGGTGGGCGCGGACCCGCAGTAGGCAGCAGGAAGAGTGGGGGCACGCACCTGTGCCCCCACTTCAAACGGCCGTACGGCCGGTTTACTCCTGCTTCTTGCGCCGTGTGCCGAACACGATCTCGTCCCAGCTCGGCACGGCGGCACGGCGGCCTGGGCGGACACCGTCGGCCTCGGCCTGACGGTCGGTCGCACCGATGAGCCGGTCGCGGTGGCTGCCCACCGAACGGGGCATGAGGACGTCCGCGTAGGCGGAGCCGGCCGAGGCGGCGGACGCCGGGGGCTCCTCCGCCTCGGGCTCGTCGACGGGCTCCTCCGGGCTCTCCGACGGCCGTTCCGGAACCACCAGGTCGCCCCGGAAGCTCGGCACCGCCTCCAGGAGGCTGGTGAGCGAGTCGCGTTCGCCGGTGTTCTCCTCGACGGGCTCGGACGGCTGTGCCGGCAGGCTGGGCCGCTCCCGGTCGCCGCGGTCGAGGGCCCGGTCCATCGAACGCTCGCGCGGCAGCCGGGCGATGCGCGGGACGAACGGGAAGCTCGGCTCCGCCACGGCGAGGTCGTCGGACTCGCCGATCAGCGAGCGCGCCTCGTCGTCGACGGCCTGGACGAGCCGCCGGGGCGGGTCGTACGTCCAGCTCGCCGAGTGCGGTTCGCCCGCGACCCGGTAGACGAGGAGGACCTCCCAGGTGCCGTCGTCGCGGCGCCAGGAATCCCACTGCACGGAGTCCTTCTCGGCGCCGCGCAGCAACAGCCGCTCCTGGACGGCCTCGCCGAGCAGCGGGCCGGAGTTCTCGCCGGGCCTGCGCACCGGGGTCTTGCGGGCCCGCTCGGCCATGAAGGCACGCTCGGCCAGCACGGGTCCCTCGAAGCGCCGGACCCGGTCGACGGGAATGCCGGCGAGCTGGGCGACCTCTTCCGCGGTGGCACCTGCACGTATACGGGCCTGGATGTCACGGGGGCGGAGATGGCTCTCCACCTCGATCTCGATCTGGCCGAGGCGTGGGCGGTCGCCGCGTACGGCGGCGCGCAGCCGCTCGTCGATCGGAAGCGTGTACTCCGTTGCGTCGGCAGCCTTCAGCACCAGCCGTGTGCCGTCATTCGAGACGGCCACGACACGCAGTTCGGGCATGGGGACCTCCCGGGTGGTGCCTGCCGACGTCACGTGCGTCGCTGCTTCCGCTAGTCGAGTGTGGCCTGCCCGGGTGCAGCCTGCCACAACCTTGCCGAGTTGCCCGGCGTGTCGGGCACGGGCCCTGGGTCGCCGTTATGGCACGGTGACCTGTTCGCAACGCTAAGTGACCAAAGCCGTCACCCTGTGCAACTAGCCCCCTCCCGGCGGTCCTGCAAGGCCGCGGACACCCTGGTGGGAGACCGGACCCAGGGCTCGCAACAGTACTCCATTCGGACCACGTGCGTGGATCGGCGCGCCGCCCAACTTCTGGCAAGGCGTGCAACTTGGCCGTCCGTCAACGGGTTTCGGTGATCGCGAACGTGGCGAACTTCACGCAATCCACAGAAACGGAACTAATGGTTTCGCTCGCACGTCCCTTTCTCGTGCAGTCGGCCGATCTGTTCGTTCAGGTCGCTCAAGCACGGGAAAGGGAGGCAAGTTCCGGGTATGCGTGAAACACCCGATCCGGGTCGGAAGCGGATCGATCTGAACGTCCCCCAGGTCGCAGGCGGCGCCCTGGCGGCGGTCGTGGCGGCCAAACTGGCTTCGTACTTCGGGGTGTACGGCACGATTCTCGGCGCCGGGCTCGTCAGTGTCGTCGCCACCTGCGGCGGCAGCGTCTTCCAGCACTTCTTCAAGCGGACCGGCGAGCAGATCCGGGAGGTCACGGTCACCCCCCGGCCGAAGAGCCAGGAGCCGCCGGGCCAGGAGCCGCCGGGCCAAGTGCCGGCCGCCTCGGGCGGGTTCACCGAGGGAACCGTCTACCGTGCGCGGGTCAGGAGCTGGAGGCGCCCGGTCCTCGCGGCCGCCCTCGTCTTCGGCGTCACCATGTCCGGCATCACCACGTACGAGCTGGTGAGCGGCAGCAGCTTCAGCGGCGGTACGGGCACGACGGTCAGCGACGCCGTCGGCGGCCGGGGCTCGTCCTCACCCGGGACCGACGAGGAGAAGGCCCCTTCGCCGGCTCCGTCCCCCTCGTCCCCCGCGTCTTTCGCGCCGTCCTCGCACACACCGGCGACAGGTCCCCACGACGGTGGTGCGGCCGGCAGTGCGACACCCGCGCCGGGGAAATCGGCGAGCGGGGAGCCGAGCGGCGACCCGGCCACCCCGGCCCCCACGCCCGGCGGGTCCACGGCGACGCCTACGCCCCCAGAACCCTCCGCAAGTAGTCGTTCTGGAACAGCCGTTCCGGGTCAAGACGGTCCCGCAACGCCGTGAACTCGCCGAAGCGCGGGTACGCCTCGGCGAGGTACTCCGCGTCCCGGGTGTGCACCTTGCCCCAGTGCGGCCGGCCCTCGTGCGCGGTGAAGATGCGCTCGGCAGCGGTGAAGTAGGCCTGGTAGGGCGTGCCGCGGAACATGTGGACGGCGACGTACGCGCTGTCCCGTCCGGAGGCGGTGGACAGGGTGATGTCGTCGGCCGGGGCGGTGCGCACCTCGACCGGGAAGCTGATGCGCAGACCGGAGCGCTCGACCATGGCCTTCAGCTCACGCAGCGTCTCGGCCAGGGCCGCGCGCGGGACGGCGTACTCCATTTCGACGAAGCGCACCCGGCGCGGCGAGGTGAAGACCTTGTAAGGGATGTCCGTGTACGTCCGCGCGGACAGGGCCTTGCTGGAGACCTGGGCGATCGCCGGAATGGCCGCGGGCGCGGCGCGGCCGACCCACTGGGCCACCTGGAAGACGCCGTTGGAGAGGAACTCGTCCTCGAACCAGCCTGCCAGCTGTCCCACCGGCTGCTCGGGCCCGGCGCTGCGGTTGTTGCGCTTGGTGTTGGTGTTGCCGGTGTGCGGGAACCAGTAGAACTCGAAGTGCTCGTTCTCGGCCCACAGCTGATCGAACTCGGACAGCACCCGCTCGAAGGACATCGGCTCCTCGCGTGCGGTGAGCAGGAAGAGCGGTTCCACGGCGAAGGTGATCGCGGTGACGATGCCCAGGGCGCCGAGGCCCGTCCGGGCCGCCGCGAAGACCGCCCGTTCCTCTTCGGTCCCCTTCTCGGAGCAGGTGATCACCGAACCGTCGGCCGTCACGAGTTCGAGCGCCTTGATCTGGGCCGCGATGGAGGCGGACTCCCGGCCGGTGCCGTGAGTGCCGGTGCTCGTGGCCCCGGAGACGGTCTGCTCCATGATGTCGCCCATGTTGGTGAGCGACAGACCCTCGCGCGCCAGGGCCGCATTGAGTCTCTTGAGCGGGGTGCCCGCCTCGACCGTGACGGTCATGGCGTTCCGGTCGATGGCGCGGATCCCGGTCAACAGTTGAGGGCGGATCAATACACCGTCGGTGGCGGCGATCGATGTGAACGAGTGCCCGGTCCCGACCGCCTTCACCTTCAGGCCGTCCTCCGCGGCCCGGCGCACCGCGGCGGCCAGCTCCTCCACCGACGCCGGCGTTTCCTGCCGTACGGGGCGGGCGGCGACGTTGCCGCCCCAGTTACGCCAGGTGCCGCTCTTCGCGCTCACTGTGGTGCTCAACGGTGCCTCCCCGACCCGCGGCCGGCCTGCGGAGCCGGCGGTACCCGAGGAAACCGACCGCGACCGCGACGGCCCCGGACACGGCCGGGACCCCGTACCCGGCCCGCGCCCCGGCTGTGTCGATCACCCAGCCGGCCACGGACGAGCCGAGCGCGACCCCGACCGCGAGGCCGGTGCTCACCCAGGTCATGCCCTCGGTGAGTTTCGCGCGAGGTACGTGCTCTTCGATGAGGGACATCGTCGTGATCATCGTCGGTGCGATGGACAGCCCCGCAACGAACAGTGCCACGGCCAGAAGCGGCAAGTTTCCGACCAGTAGGAGGGGGATCATACTCACGGCCATCGCGCCCACGCCCAGGAGCCAGCGACGTTCCGGTGCCCCCGTGAACCGCAGCAGCCCGAAGACCACGCCCGCGGCGCAGGATCCGGCCGCGTACAGCGCCAGCACCACGCTCGCGGCGCCCTTGTGGCCGCGCTCGTCGGCGAAGGCCACGGTGACCACGTCGACCGAACCGAAGATCGCCCCTGTGGCCGCGAAGGTCGCCACCAGCACCTGGAGCCCGGCCGACCGCAGGGCGCTGCCGCCGCCGTGCCGCTCGCGCGGGTGCGGCTCCGGTTCGGTGGCGCGCTGGGCGGTCAGCCAGACGACGCCGGCGGCCAGGAAACAGGCGGCCAGCAGGGGGCCCGCCTCCGGGAACCAGGCCGTGGACAGGCCGATGGAGATGATCGGCCCGAAGATGAAGCAGACCTCGTCGACCACCGACTCGAACGAGTAGGCGGTGTGGAGCTTCGGCGTGCCCCGGTACAGGGCCGCCCAGCGGGCCCGGATCATCGCGCCCAGGCTCGGCACCGAGCCGATGCCGGCCGCGCAGACGAACAGCACCCAGTCCGGCCACCGCAGATGCGCGGCGAGCAGCAGTCCGAGGGCGGCCACGAGTGCCGCGAGAGTGGCGGGGCGCAGCACCCGGCGCTGGCCGTGCCGGTCCACCAGCCGGGATATCTGGGGCCCGATCGCGGCGGCGGACAGCGCGATGGTGGCCGACAGCGCGCCCGCGAGGCCGTAGCGCCCGGTGAGCTGCGAGACCATCGTGACCACGCCGATGCCCATCATCGACAGAGGCATCCGGCCGAGGAACCCCGCGGCCGAGAAGCTCTTGGTGCCGGGCTCGTCGAACAGGGCGCGGTAGGGGCTGGGCACGTGGTCTCCGGGGCGGGTCGGTAAGGCGCGAAGGCTGCCGATACAGCTTACGAGTTAGGGGACCCTAATTGCACCGGGAATGACAGCGGGAAATACCGGACTAAACCCACTGGAACTCGACTCTTCACCCCGCTGTTGCCCCGCCGTCGGTGCCGGGTGGCAGGATCGAGTCATGCCAGACGCGCTCGATGCCACCCCGTACGACGCCCTGCTCCTGCTCTCCTTCGGCGGCCCCGAAGGCCCGGACGACGTGGTCCCGTTCCTGGAGAACGTCACCCGCGGGCGCGGCATCCCCAAGGAACGCCTCAAAGAAGTCGGGCAGCACTACTTCCTGTTCGGCGGGGTCAGTCCCATCAACGACCAGAACCGCGCCCTGCTGGACGCCCTGCGCAAGGACTTCGCCGAGCACGGCCTGGACCTGCCGGTCTACTGGGGCAACCGCAACTGGGCCCCGTACCTGACGGACACCCTGCGCGAGATGGCCGCCGACGGCCGCCGCCGCATCCTGGTCCTCGCCACCAGCGCCTACGCCTCCTACTCGGGCTGCCGCCAGTACCGGGAGAACCTCGCCGACGCGCTGGCCACCCTCCAGGCCGAGGGCGTCGAGCTGCCGAAGGTCGACAAGCTGCGGCACTACTTCAACCACCCCGGCTTCGTCGAGCCCATGATCGACGGGGTGCTGCGCTCCCTCGCCGACCTGCCCGAGGACGTCCGCGGCGGCGCCCACCTCGCCTTCACCACACATTCCGTCCCGGAAGCCGCCGCCGACAGCTCCGGCCCGGTCGAGGCGCATGGGGAGGGCGGTGCCTACGTCGAGCAGCACCTGGACGTGGCCCAGCTGATCGCCGACGCCGTCCGAGAGCGCACCGGCGTCGACCATCCGTGGCGGCTGGTCTACCAGTCCCGCTCCGGCGCCCCGCACATCCCCTGGCTGGAGCCGGACATCTGCGACCACCTCGAAGAGCTGCACGGCAACGGTGTCCCGGCCGTCGTCATGGCGCCCATCGGCTTCGTCTCCGACCACATGGAGGTCCTCTACGACCTCGACACGGAAGCCTCTGCCAAGGCCGAGGAGCTGGGGCTGCCGGTGCGCCGCTCGGCCACCGTCGGCGCCGACCCGCGCTTCGCGGCGGCGATCCGTGAGCTGATCCTGGAGCGGTCCGCCGTGGAGCGCGGCCGGGAGGTCACGCCGTGCGCCCTGGGTGCGCTCGGCGCTAGCCACAACCTCTGCCCGGTCGGCTGCTGCCCGGCCCGTGCCCCCCGCCCGGCCGCCGCGGGCGCCGACAGCCCCTACGTGTGAGGAGACCCGTGACCGACCCCCTGCACAGGGAACTGCTCGACCTGGCCCAGGAGGCCGCCCGCCGCGCCGGTGAGCTGCTGCGGGACGGCCGCCCGGCCGACCTGGCGGTGGCCAGGACCAAGTCGAGCCCGATCGACGTCGTCACCGAGATGGACATCGCGGCGGAGAAACTGATCACCGATCTGATCTCCGGCCGGCGCCCCGCGGACGGCTTCCTCGGCGAGGAGGGCGCCGACACCGAGGGCACCAGCGGCATCCGCTGGGTGATCGACCCGCTCGACGGCACCGTCAACTACCTGTACGGGCTGCCGACCTGGGCCGTGTCCATCGCGGCCGAGCAGGACGGCGAGACCGTCGTCGGGGTCGTCGCAGCCCCGATGCGCGGCGAGACGTACCACGCGGTGCGCGGCGGCGGTGCCCGGGCCACGGGCGCGTGGGAGGGTGAACGCGCGCTGTCCTGCCGTCCCGCGCCCCCGCTGGACCAGGCGCTGGTCTCCACCGGCTTCAACTACGTGGCCGAGGTCCGCGCCCACCAGGCCGAGGTGGCCGGGAGGCTCGTCCCGCTGCTGCGTGACATCCGGCGCAGCGGCTCGGCGGCGGTCGACCTGTGTGACGTGGCCTGCGGCCGGCTGGACGGGTACTACGAGCGCGGGCTGAACGCCTGGGACTTCGCGGCGGGCGACCTGATCGCCCGGGAGGCGGGCGCCCTGACCGGCGGACGGCCCGGAGAGCGGCCCTCGCGCGATCTGACCGTCGCCGGTACCCCGGGGGTTTTCGAGCCCCTCCAGCGGCTGCTGGAGGACTTCGGGGCCTGGCACGACTGAGTCGTGACCGGGCGGGGCCGAATCCCCGGGCC
>NZ_JBFAET010000069.1:0-42827 GCF_040642095.1 Streptomyces sp. NPDC020362 | reverse complement strand
GGGGCGGGTGTGCACCCGCCCCCCTCTCCGTGCGCGGCCGCTTCCGCCCGACGCGGGGCACCCAAATGCCGGAGCCCGCTTTAGGGTGGTCGCATGAACGATCGCATGGTGTGGATCGACTGCGAGATGACCGGCCTCTCGCTGTCCGACGACGCTCTCATCGAGGTGGCCGCCCTCGTCACCGACTCCGAGCTGAACGTACTCGGCGAGGGGGTGGACATCGTCATCCGCCCGCCGGACTCGGCGCTGGAGACGATGCCGGAGGTGGTGCGTCAGATGCACACCGCGTCCGGGCTGCTGGCCGAGCTGGCCGGCGGCACCACGCTGGCCGACGCCGAGGAGCAGGTCCTCGCCTACGTCCGGGAGCATGTGAAGGAGCCCGGCAAGGCCCCGTTGTGCGGCAACTCCGTGGGCACCGACAGGGGTTTCCTGGTGCGGGACATGCCGACCCTGGAGGACTACCTCCACTACCGGATCGTGGACGTCTCCAGCATCAAGGAACTGGCGCGGCGCTGGTATCCGCGGGCCTACTTCAACAGCCCGGAGAAGAACGGCAACCACCGCGCCCTCGCCGACATCCGCGAGTCGATCGCCGAACTGAGGTACTACCGCGAGGCCGTCTTCGTCCCGCAGCCCGGCCCCGACTCCGAGACCGCCAAGGCGATCGCCGCCAAGCACGTCCTGCCTGCTCAGTAGGGCTTGCAGGGGACCGCGCACGGGCGTCGTAAAACCTGTGCGCGAGCACCCCTTCGGACCCTGTAGACTTCTTCTCGGCCGGTCGGGGAAACGACAAGTTCGACCGCCGGGCATGGTGGGTGTAGCTCAGCTGGTAGAGCACCTGGTTGTGGTCCAGGATGCCGCGGGTTCGAGTCCCGTCACTCACCCTGAGTGATCAGCCGGTGACTCCGTCGTAAGACGGGTCACCGGCTGAGTCGTTTCCGGGGCCTTCCGCCCCGCCTTCCCGCCCGCACCGGGGCCGCCCCGCAGCGGCACCTCGATCAGCAGCGCCGCCGCCATGGACGCCAGGGCGCACACCGCGGCCGCCGTCAGGAAGATGTGCTGCGTGCCGGTGGCCACCGCCGTCCGGTACGCCTCCCCCGTGGCCGCGGGCGGCACCGCCCGGGTGAACAGCGAGCCGAAGACGGCCACGCCGAGGGAGCCGCCCAGG
The DNA here is from genome assembly GCF_040642095.1 of Streptomyces sp. NPDC020362. Classification (NCBI taxonomy): domain Bacteria; kingdom Bacillati; phylum Actinomycetota; class Actinomycetes; order Kitasatosporales; family Streptomycetaceae; genus Streptomyces; species Streptomyces sp. NPDC020362. The sequence goes on along the minus strand of NZ_JBFAET010000069.1, from coordinate 41,659 downwards.
GTGCGGAACAGGTTCGTCGCCGCCGAGGCCGCTCCCATGTCCCGCAGCTCCACGCTGTTCTGCGCGATCGTCGCCCCCATCTGCATCGTGAAGCCCAGCCCGAGGCCGACCAGGGCCATGAAGCAGCCGGCCGCGACGCGGGAGGTGCCGGTGTCCATCGTGGCCAGCAGCAGCGTGCCCGCCGTGAGCAGCAGGGCGCCCAGCACCGGGAAGATCTTGTACCGCCCGGTGCGGGACATGACCTTCCCGGCGAGGTTGGAGGCGATCACCACCGGGATCATCAGCGGCAGCAGGAGCAGGCCGGAGCCGGTCGCCGTCGCGCCCTGGACCGTCTGCTGGAACAGGGGCAGATAGAGCGCCGAGCCGAACATCACCACGCCGGTCGCGAGCAGCAGGCCGACGGCGAGCGGGAAGTTGCGGTGGCCGGTGAAGACGCGGGGCGGCAGCAGGGGTTCGGCGGCCCGCCGCTCCACGGCGGCGAAGAGGCCGGCCCCCAGAACGGCCACCGCCCACAGGACCAGGATCTGCCAGGACGTCCACGCGTACGTCGTACCGGCCCAGGTCGCCGCGAGGACCGCCGCGACGATGGTGACCGTCAGGACGGCGATGCCCGCCCAGTCGATCCGCGGCCGGCTCTTCGGCGCCCGAGCGGGCAGGCGCAGCAGCAACTGGATCCAGACCAGTGCGACCAGGCCGAGGGGCAGATTGACGTAGAACGCCCAGCGCCAGCCGAGGTGGCCGGTGACGAAGCCGCCGACCAGCGGGCCGCCGACCACGCCGACCGCCATCACGGTGGCCGTCATGCCCTGGTACCGGCCGCGTTCCCGGGGCGAGACCAGGGTGCCGATCAGGGCGAACGCCCCGGCGGCCAGTCCGCCCGCGCCGATGCCCTGCAGGGCGCGGAACTCGATCAGCTGGACCATCGAGTGGGCCGCGCCCGCGAGCAGCGAGCCGAGCAGGAACACCACGATCGACGACTGGAAGACGGTTTTGCGGCCGTAGAGATCGCCGAGCTTGCCCCAGATCGGGGTGGCCACGGCGGTGGCCAGGGTGTAGGCGGTGACGACCCAGGACAGGTGCTCGAATCCCCCGAGATCACGGACGATCGTCGGCATCGCCGTCCCGACGATGTTGTTGTCGAGCATGCCCAGCAGCATCGCGAGCATGACGCCGAGCAGCGTCCAGCGGACGTTTTGGGTGTGTGTGGTCATGCGAGCAGAAAAACACACTCGCTAAATAAGTGCAACGAGACAACTTTTAAATCGAGGCAATCGAACGGGGTACCCTACGGACATGACCGAGACCATGGGCCGCCGCGAACGCAAGAAGGCCGCGACCCGCCAGGCACTGGCGGACGCGGCACTGGAGCTGTTCCTGGAGCGCGGCTTCGACGCGGTGAGCATCAGGGACGTGGCCGAGGCCGCGGACGTCTCCACCACGACCCTCTTCAAGCACTTCCCGAGCAAGGAGGCGCTGCTCTTCGACATGGACGCGGACCGGGAGGCGGCGCTGGTCTCGGCGGTGCGCGACCGGGCGCCGGGAACCCCGCTGCTACGGGCCCTGCGCGACCACGTGCTGGGCGCGCGCGCCTTCAAGGCCGAGCACGAGGAGCAGATCACCACGTTCCACCGGCTCATCAACAGCACCCCGGCGCTGATCGAGTATCACCGGCGCATGTGGATGCGGCACGAGCGCGCCCTGGCCGAAGCGATCGCCGCCGACCTCGGCGCACCCGCCGACGACGGCGCCTGCGCGGCCCTGGCCCACTTCGCCCTGGAGGCCCGCGCCCTCGGCGGCACCTCGGCCGATCCGGAAGCCACCGTCAACACCGCGTTCGACCTGCTGGAGAGGGGCTGGGACGCCGTAGGGCCGACCCCCTAGCCGTCACCGGGCCGTCACTACGACGACGCCCGCACCACCAGCTCGGTCGCCAGCACCGCCTGCCGCCGCTCCAGCACCCGGGACACCGCCGGGCGGCGGTCGGCGATCTCCGCGAGCAGCAGGTCGATCATCGCGCGGCCCATCTCCACGATGGGCTGGCGCACGCTGGTCAGCGGCGGGTCCATGTGGCGGGCGATGGCCGAGTCGTCGTACCCGACCAGGGCCACGTCGTCGGGGATCCGGCGCCCCGCCTCGCGCAGCACCTGCCGGGCGCCCGCCGCCATGACGTCGGAGCCGGCGAAGACCGCGTCCAGATCGGGGTACCGCTCCAGCAGCGTCGTCATCGCCCGCCGGCCGCCCTCCTCGGTGAAGTCGCCCGGCTCGACGAGGAGTTCGTCCACCTCCCGGCCCGCGTCCCGCAGGGCGTCGCGGTAGCCGTCGACGCGGCGCTGGGCGCCGTAGACGTCGAGGCGGCCGGTGATGTGGGCGATCCTGCGGCGGCCCCGGGCCATCAGGTGCTCCACCGCCGAACGGCCGCCGCCGTAGTTGTCCGAGTCCACCGAGGTGAGCGCCTCCGCGGCCGAGCGCGGGCCGCTGATCACCGCCGGGATCTCCAGCTGGGTGAGCAGATCGGGCAACGGGTCGTCGGCGTGCACCGAGACCAGCAGCACGCCGTCCACCCGGTGGGCCGCCAGATACTGCGCGAGGCGCTGCCGCTCCCGGTCGCTGCCTGCGAAGATCAGCAGCAACTGCATCTCCGTCTCGGAGAGTTCGCTGCCGACACCGCGCAGCATGTCCGAGAAGTACGGCTCCGCGAAGAAGCGGGTCTCGGGCTCGGGGACGACGAGCGCGATGGCGTCGGTGCGGTTGGCCGCGAGGGCGCGGGCCGCGGTGTTGGGGACGTAGCCGAGTTCGGCGACCGCCGCCTCGACCGCCGCGCGGGTTGCGTCACTGACCCGGGGCGAGCCGTTGATCACGCGCGAGACCGTGCCCCGGCCGACCCCGGCCCGGGCGGCAACCTCCTCGAGCGTGGGCCGCCCCCCGCTCCGGCTCCGCGCTCCGTGGCTTGCCATGGCTCCGCCCTTCTCGACACCAGATCCGGCCGGCCTGGAATGTAACAGGCCCGTCCGTCGCCTCCGCCGGCCCCGGCGGGTCCGGCCAACGGCCCGATAACTGGGGGCGGATGTCGTTGCCCGTTCCCTTGACACCCCGCCGTCAACCGACGACTCTTCAACACATCACAGCTGGGAGCGCTCCCACAGTACCTGACACCTACACATCCCGCACGTTCCCCGCCCGAGCCGCAGCGAGTACGAACGGGCCCAACCCATGCAGTTGGCCGGGGGGTCGGCACGTCAGGCAACAGGAGGACGTAATGCGCACGAGCATCCGCCGGTCCCGCAGGCTGGGGGCCTTCGTGACCGTCGCCGCGCTGACCACCGGGCTGCTGGCCGGTTGCGCCAAGGACTCGGACGACGGCTCGTCGAACGCGGACGGCGGCAACGGCAGCGGCAAGGGCAAGATCACTCTGACCATCGGCACCTTCGGCGTCTTCGGCTACAAGCAGGCCGGCCTCTACGACGAGTACATGAAGCTCCACAAGAACATCAGCATCAAGGAGAACGTCACCACTCGTACCGACGTTTACTGGCCGAAGGTGCTCACCCGCCTGCAGGCCGGGTCCGGCACCGACGACATCGAGGCCATCGAGATCGGCAACATCACCGAGGCCGTCCAGACCCAGGGCGACAAGTTCGTCGACCTCGGCAAGGACGTCGACGAGTCACAGTGGCTGGACTGGAAGAACGCCCAGGCCACCACCAAGGACGGCAAGCTCATCGGGCTCGGCACCGACACCGGCCCGATGGCCATCTGCTACCGCAAGGACCTGTTCCAGAAGGCCGGGCTGCCGACCGACCGGACCAAGCTCGCCGACCTGTGGAAGGGCGACTGGAGCAAGTACGTCGATGTCGGAAAGCAGTACATGAAGAAGGCGCCCAAGGGCACCAGGTTCGTGGACTCGGCCGCCTCGGTCTACAACGCGGCGGTGGGCGGCGCGAGCGAGCGGTACTACGACAAGGACGGCAACGTCGTCTGGGACAAGTCCGAGGGGGTGAAGAAGGCCTGGGACGCCGCCATGACCGTCGCCACCAGCAACATGTCGGCGAAGCTGAAGCAGTTCGATCCGACCTGGGACCAGGGCTTCGCCAACGGCACCTTCGCCAGCATCGCCTGCCCGGCCTGGATGGTCGGCTACATCGAGCAGAAGTCCGGTGACTCCGGCAAGGGCAAGTGGGACGTGGCGGCGGCGCCGGCGGCGTCCAACTGGGGCGGCTCCTTCCTCGGCGTGCCGACCGCGACCAAGCACCAGAAGGAAGCCGTCGCGCTGGCCAAGTGGCTGACCGCGCCCGAGCAGCAGGCCAAGGTCTTCGCCAAGCAGGCCAGCTTCCCGTCGACCCCGTCGGCGTACGCGGACCTGAAGCCGCAGGCCGACACCACGGCGTACTTCTCGAACGCGCCGCTCACCCAGATCTTCTCCGATGCGGCGAAGACCATCCCCGCGCAGCCCCTCGGCCCCAAGGACAAGCCGATCGACAACGCGATCAGCGACATCGGCATCCTGCAGGTCGAGCAGAAGGGCAAGTCGCCTTCCGAGGGCTGGGACGCGGCGGCCAAGGAGATCAAGGACGTGCTCGGCCAGTGACCAGCCCCGACGAGGCCCTCACGCACTCCGCGTCGAGCGCCGAGGCCGCGTCCGGCAGCCCGCCGGGCGCGGCCAGGGGCGCGCACGGTCGCGGTGCGCCGGCGGGCGCCGACTCCTGGCGCAGCCGGCTGTACCGCTGGGACATGAAGGCGTCGCCGTACGCGTTCGTGGCCCCCTTCTTCGTCCTGTTCGGGGCCTTCACACTGGTCCCGCTGCTCTACACGGCCTGGTACTCGCTGCACCACGTGCAGCTGTCGGCCCTCGACCACCAGACCTGGGCGGGCCTGGACAACTACCAGAACCTGCTCTCCTCGGACTTCTTCTGGAACGCCCTGGAGAACACCTTCACCATCGGTCTGATCTCCACGGTTCCGCAGCTGATGGCCGCGCTCGGCCTCGCCCACCTGCTGAACTACCGGCTGCGCGGCTCGACCGTGTGGCGGGTCGTGATGCTGACCCCGTACGCCACCTCGGTGGCGGCGGCGACCCTGGTGTTCACGCTGCTGTACTCGTGGGACGGCGGCATGGTCAACTGGCTCCTCCACTTCTTCGGGGTGGGGCCGGTCAACTGGCGTGAGTCCGACTGGGGTTCGCAGTTCGCGGTGTCCTCGATCGTGATCTGGCGGTGGACCGGGTACAACGCGCTGATCTATCTGGCGGCGATGCAGGCGATCCCGACCGATCTGTACGAGTCGGCGGCGATCGACGGTGCCAACCGCTGGCAGCAGTTCCGGCATGTGACGATCCCGCAGCTCAGGCCCACGATCCTGTTCACGGTCGTCGTCTCGACCATCGGTGCCACCCAGCTCTTCGGCGAGCCACTGCTGTTCGGCGGGGTCAGCGGGTCCAAGGGCGGCTCCGAGCACCAGTACCAGACGCTCGGTCTGTACATGTACGACCAGGGCTGGATCATCGGCAACCTCGGCAAGGCGTCCGCGATCGCCTGGTCGATGTTCCTGATCCTGCTGATCGTCGCCGCGGTCAACCTGCTGTTCACCCGACGGTTGAGGAAGTCCACATGACGACCGGTGAAGTGACTCTGCCCGCGGCGAAGGTGAAGCGCCGCCGGGTGATGGGCGCGGGCAAGCAGCTGCACGCGGGCCCGGTGACCTATGTCGTGCTGACCGTGTTCGCGCTTGCCTCGCTGGCCCCGCTGGTGTGGACGGCGATCGCGGCCTCGCGCACCGACCGGCGGCTCGCGCAGACTCCGCCGCCGCTGTGGTTCGGCGGCAACCTGTTCAAGAACCTGCAGACGGCCTGGGACCAGGCGGGGCTCGGCACCGCGATGTTCAACTCGGTGGTCGTGGCGGGCACGATCACGGTGAGCACGGTGCTGTTCTCCACGCTGGCCGGCTTCGCCTTCGCCAAGCTGCGGTTCCGGTTCTCCGGCCTGCTGTTGCTGCTGACCATCGGCACGATGATGATCCCGCCGCAGCTGGCCGTCGTCCCGCTGTACCTGTGGATGTCGGACCTGGGCTGGTCGAACCAGCTGCAGACGGTGATCCTGCCGAGCCTGGTGACCGCGTTCGGCACGTTCTTCATGCGGCAGTACCTGGTGCAGGCGCTGCCGTCGGAGCTGATCGAGGCGGCCCGGGTGGACGGGGCGAGCAGCCTCAGGGTCGTCTGGCACGTGGTGTTCCCCGCCGCCCGGCCCGCGATGGCCGTGCTCGGCCTGCTGACCTTCGTGTTCGCCTGGAACGACTTCCTGTGGCCGATCATCGCCCTGAACCAGCAGAACCCGACCGTGCAGGTGGCCCTGAACTCGCTCGGCACCGGCTATGTCCCGGACCAGGCGGTCATCATGGCGGGCGCGCTGCTCGGCACGCTGCCGCTGCTGTTCGCCTTCCTGCTGTTCGGCAAGCAGATCGTGGGCGGGATCATGCAGGGCGCGATCAAGGGCTGACCTTCCCTCCCCAGGGGCCGGGTCCCCGCCGCCCAGCCCCTCTCCCCCCTTTCCCTCCGCCTCACCGGTCACCTACGACGTCAATGGGAGCGCTTCCATGCCCGACTCCGTTTCCCCTTCCCCCGTGACCTTCCCCTCCGCCTTCCTCTGGGGCGCCGCCACCTCCGCGTACCAGATCGAGGGAGCCGTGCGCGAGGGCGGCCGCACCCCCTCGATCTGGGACACCTTCAGCCATACGCCGGGCAGGACGGCGGGCGGCGAGACCGGTGACATCGCCGTCGACCACTACCACCGCTACCGCGACGACGTGGCGCTGATGGCCGAGCTGGGCCTGAGCGCCTACCGCTTCTCCGTCTCCTGGTCCCGGGTGCAGCCGACGGGCCGGGGCCCGGCGGTCCAGGTGGGCCTCGACTTCTACCGCCGCCTGGTGGACGAGCTGCTCGCGCACGGCATCAAACCCGCGCTCACCCTCTACCACTGGGACCTGCCGCAGGAGCTGGAGGACGCGGGCGGCTGGCCGGAGCGGGACACCGCCCTCCGGTTCGCCGAGTACGCCCAGCTGGTCGGCGAGGCGCTGGGCGACCGGGTGGAGCAGTGGATCACCCTCAACGAGCCCTGGTGCAGCGCGTTTCTGGGCTACGGCTCCGGCGTCCACGCGCCCGGCCGCACCGACCCGGCGGCATCGCTCAGGGCCGCCCACCACCTCAACCTGGCGCACGGCCTGGGCACGGCGGCCCTGCGCTCGGTGATGCCGGCCCGCAACCAGATCGCCGTCAGCCTCAACTCCTCGGTGGTGCGGCCCCTTTCGCAGGACCCGGCCGACCTGGCGGCGGCCCGCCGGATCGACGACCTGGCCAACGGCGTCTTCCACGGCCCGATGCTGCACGGGTCGTACCCCGACTCGCTCGTCGCGGCGACGGCCTCGGTCACCGACTGGTCGTACGTCCTGGACGGCGACGTCCGCACCAGCAACGCGCCGCTGGACGCGCTGGGCCTGAACTACTACACCCCGACGCTCGTCTCGGCGTCGCCCGGCGAGGTCGAGGGGCCGCGCCGGGACGGTCACGGCGCGAGCGAGCACTCCCCCTGGCCGGGCGCCGACACCGTGCTGTTCCACCAGACGCCGGGCGAGCGCACGGAGATGGGCTGGACGATCGACCCGACGGGCCTGCACGAGCTGATCATGCGGTACACGCGGGAGGCGCCGGGCCTGCCGCTGTACGTGACCGAGAACGGCGCGGCCTACGACGACAAGCCCGACCCCGACGGCCGTGTGCACGACCCCGAGCGCATCGCCTACCTGCACGGCCACCTCTCGGCGGTCCACCGCGCCCTCAGCGACGGCGCGGACGTCCGCGGCTACTACCTGTGGTCCCTGCTGGACAACTTCGAATGGGCATACGGCTACGGCAAGCGGTTCGGGGCGGTCTACGTGGACTACGCGACGCTGGAACGGACGCCGAAGTCGAGCGCTCGGTGGTACGGCGAGGCGGCGCGGACGGGTTCGCTGCCGGCGGTGCAGGCCGACTAGCCCCTTTCCGGCCGATCCGCCCTGGCGCACAGGGGTGCGGCACCCCGAGCGGAGTGCCGCACCCCTGCGGTCAGGAGCCGTACAGCTCGGTCATCTCGGTGAACTTGCCGGCGCTGTTCACGGCCACGTCGAAGAAGTTCTCGCCGTAGCAGTCGCCGGTGTCGGCCTTGGCCGTGGCGGTGTCCTGCGCGGTGCCGTTGACGCAGATGCGGATGTGCTCGAGGCCGCCCTTGGCGGCGGTCATCTTCGCCGGCCCCTTGTCCTTCACGTGGAGGACCGTGATGGGGGTGTCGTCGGAGGCGACGGTGTACTCCCTCTCCTTACCGGTCGCCTGGTAGGAGGCGCCCTCGTCCGAGGACGGGTCGCAGGCCATCGTGGCGTCCTTGGTGGTGAGGGTGTTCATGGCGCCGGAGACGCTCTCGACCAGGACGACCTTGTGGCCCTTGGCGAGGGTCGGGCAGTCCCCCTTGGTGTGGCCCTTGCCGTCCCCCTTGGCGGTGGGGCTCGCGGATGCCGAAGGGCCGGCGGTGCCGTCGGCTTCGGCGGTGGTGTCGGTGGGCTGACAGGCGGTCAGCGTGAGCGCGGCGCAGCCCAGCACGGCAGCGACAAGGACATGGCGGATGGACGTCATGACTCCCCCGAGTTTCAAAGCAAGATCGAATCGTACGGCGGGAAACTATAGAGGCATGAGCATGTCCATCCGAAGCCGACACGGGCCGAGCCTCGCGCCCTGCGGTGGGGAGCGGGCCGCGCCCGGGGTCAGCAGGAGGCGGGGACGAGGGTTTCGGGGTCGCCGTCGAACGCGGTGGCCGTGACCCAGGCCGTGCTGCCGTCGACGCGGCGCAGCCGGAACCAGATGCTGCTGGTCCTGCCGTGGGCGGTGACCTCCTCGCCCTGCCGGCCGCAGAGCGCCCGGTAGTCGTTGCCCGCCACGACACTGCTGACCTGCGCGCCCGTGATGCTCGGTGCCGAGCGCACGGGCGCGTCGGCGGCGGCATGGACGGTGGCGGTGTCCGTGGGGAGCACGTCCGGCGTGCCGGTGGAGGTGTCCGAGGGCGAGGGGCCGCTGTCGGTCGGGTCGGGCGAGCCGTCGCCCGGGGAGGGAGAGTTGTCGCCCGGAGAGGGAGAGTTGTCGCCCGGAGAGGCAGAGTTGTCGCCCGGGGAGGGAGAGTTGTCGGTCACCGAGGGGCTCGGCGTGACGGCGGGCCCGGCGACGTAGACCGTGGCCGCCTGCCGGGTGCTCGCGGTGACCTTGTCACCGGGGCCCGGGTCCCCGACGGCGGCCGGGGGCAGTTGCACGGAGCCCTCGGGCGCAGTGGGGATCACGACGCGGGACAGCGTGCCCTCGGACTGGTCGGCCGTCTCGGTGGCGTACTGGACCGTGAGGCAGACGGCGGACAGCTTGGCCACCGTGTCCGCGACGGAGTCGCCGGCCGACACCTTGGGCAGGGTGACCGGGACGGTCCCGCCGTCCGGGCACGAGGACGCCGAGGCGGTGGGGACCGGCGAGTTCTGCCGGATGTCGGAGATCTTCAGGCTCCCGCCGGTTTTCCGGTGCGTGAAGTCGGCGCGGAGAATGCCTTTCGCCGGGGCCAGCGCGACTCCGTCGAGCGCCGGCTCCACCTTGTGGTCGGTATGGACCAGATAACCGGATTCGACCAGTCCGAGTTTCCTGTCGATGTATCGGATGACGGTGGTGAGGTATCCCTTGGGACTGACCCCGAACTGATGCTCGACACCGGTGTTCACACTGAAAGTCCCGATCGGTGTCACGAAGTTCTTCCCGGCGGAGACGCTGATCTTTCCCGATGCATCGATCGTGAAGGTCACCGGCACGAAATCGGGGGTGAAGGAGACGGACGGATCCTGATTGTCGCAGCCCCCCGCACCCGCCAGAGCGAATATGGATATCCCCGCCACAAGCAGGGCGGTCACACGCGTGCGTATCGAACCCATGGCGCTCTCCCCCGATTCCCTGCCGGCGCACAACGGCTCGGGCATCGTAGCCACGCAATTCGAGGCGTTGCCACTGGAATTGGCCGATTGCGACGGCAGTGGTAATTGGGGTGAGGCCCGGCGAATACGATCCGCCGGGCCCGTTATGCACGCATCGGTAGAACGCGCGACTAGTTGTACGCCCCGAACGCCTTCGAGAACGCGAACTTGTCCTGGGAGATCGAGCTGCACGTGGCGTCGGCGGTGGGCTTGGTGCCGCCGTCGCACTGCTTGTCACGGGTCGCGGACCACATCGAGAGCCAGCCGAGGCCCTTGGACTTGGCGAAGTTCACCAGCTGGGTGGCGTCGTCGACCTTGAACACCTCGGAGGAGACGTCGTTGACGCCGATCATCGGGGTGACCGCGACCGTCTTCCAGGCGGCGGAGTCGGACAGGCCCAGCACGCTCTTGACCTGGGCCTGGGTGGCGGTGGCCGCCTGCTCGGCGTAGGTGCCCATGTCGCCGTTGTAGGAGGCGCCGTAGTCCATCGCCATGATGTTGACGGCGTTGATCTTCACGCCGTTGGACTTGGCGTTGGCGAGGAGGTTCACGCCGTCCTGGGTCAGGCCCTCGGGCATCACGGGGAGGGTGAAGGAGACGTCCAGGTTCGGGTGCTGGGCCTCGAGCTTGGCTATGGCCTGGGCCCGGCGGGTGTTGGCGGCCGCGTTGGGCAGCGCGCCGCCCTCGACGTCGAAGTCGACCTTGGTCAGCTTGAAGGCGTCGACGGCCTTGCCGTAGGCCGCCGCCAGCGCGTCGGCGGAGGAGCAGGTGGTGGCCAGTTCCGAACCGGAGGCGCCGCCGAAGGAGACCCGGACGTCACCGCCCTTGGCGCGCAGGGAGCCGATCTGGGCGGCGACGCCGTCACCGGTGAGGTCCGTGACACCGCCCCACTTGGGGGTGCAGCCCCCGCCGTCGGTGATGAAGGCCAGGTTGAAGTTCTTGACGCCGGTCGCGTCCGCGGCAGCCAGGAGATCGAAGGCCGGGTAGAGGGAGGTGTCGACGTAGGGCGCGAAGCCGGCGGAGGCGGTGGTGCCGCTGCCGGTGCTCCCGGTGGGGGTGGGCGTCGCGCTCTGGGTGGGGGTGGCGCTCTGCGTCGGGGCCGGGCTCTTGGTGGCGGTCGCACTCGGGGTGGGGGCGGGCGACTGGGTCTGCGTCGGGCGGCCGCTCGGCTCGGGGGTGGCACCGTCGTCCGCGGAACACTGCGCGCCGTCGATCCGGCAGCCCGTCGGGGCGCCGGTGCCGTTGACCACGAAGCCCACGGTGACCGACTTGCCGGGCGCGAGGCCCGCCGTGTCCCACTTGGCGGGCTTCACGGTGACGTGCTGACCGCTCACGCCCGGCTCCCCGTTCCACAGCGAGCTGAGCTTCGCGCCCGCGGGGAGGTCGAACTCCAGTGTCCAGGTCTTCTCCGTCTGGCCGGTGTTGTTGGTGACGACGTACTGCGCGGTGTAGCCCGTCGACCAGTCACTGGTCCTGGTGTACGCGGCGCCGACACCGGCCGCGTGTGCGGTGCCGGTCAGCAGGACGGCGCCGCCACCGACCGCGGCCGCGGCCACCAGGCCGCCGATCGCCTTGTTCCTGCCACTGATCCTGCGCCGGTGCGTGCTCATGCGCGTGCCTGCCTTCGTTCGTCACGGGGTGTGGTGCGGCAGCACGCTAGCGATACGGAATCGGACAAACGGCTTGATCGGGACGGCCGTTGAAGACCTTAGGGTGCGCTTAAGGAAGGGATCGGGGACGGTTAATGGTCGAGACCAATTTGCGGGGCCGTCTCCTGCGCACCCGTCCCCGCGCCGGTCCCCGCCCGTCGAGCTGGAACCAGATCCGCACCTCGGTCCCGCCCAGCACCGACGCGCCGATGCGGACGTCTCCGCCGGTGGACTCGGCGAGGCGGCGCACGATGTCGAGGCCGAGGCCGGTCGAGCCCGCGCTGCCGGAGCCGCGGCCGCGGGCCATCGCCGCCTCGGGGTCGGGTATGCCCGGGCCCGCGTCGGAGACCAGCACGATCACCGCGTCCTCGCCGTTGTGAAGGTCGACCGCGAAGGCGGTGCCCTCGGCGGTGTGCCGGAAGACGTTGCCGAGCAGCGCGTCGAGGGCGGCGGCCAGGTCGGCGCGGGCCACGGGTGTGCGCACCGGCCGCTCGACCCCGGCCACCCGCCACTTGCGGTCCTCGTCCTCGGCGAGCGCCGACCAGAACTCCATGCGTTCGCGGACCACTTCCGCCGCATCGCACCCGGCACCGGGGCCGGCCGCCGCGGTCTGCGGCTTGGCCTCGCGCGCGGTGCGGATGATGGTGTCGACCTCGCGCTCCAGCTGTGCGACGGCGGTGCGGGTCTGCTCGGCGGCGGGCCCGGCGCCCAGGGAGGCGGCGTTCAGCCGGAGCACGGTCAGCGGGGTGCGCAGCCGGTGCGAGAGGTCGGCCGCCAGCTCTCTCTCGTTCGCGAGCAGTTGGACGACCTGGTCGGCCATGGAGTTGAACGCGACGGCGGCGAGCCGCAGTTCGGTCGGCCCCTCCTCCGGCACCCGGGCGCCCAGCTTGCCCTCGCCCAGTTCGTGCGCGCCCTCGACCAGCCGCTGCGCCGGGCGCACCATGCGCACCCCGAGCCGGTCGGCGACCGCGACCGAGCCGACGATCAGCGCGAGGCCGACGGCGGCGAGCACCGCCCAGGCCGTGCCGACGCCGTTGCTCGTCTCGGACTCGGGGACGTAGACCTCGACGACCGCGATCCCGGAGCCGAGCGCGACCGGCTGCAGCAGGGTGGAGCCGCCCGCGACCGAGGTGGTGGAGGCGCGGCCCATTTTCCGTACGGCCTCGATGTCGCGGCCGGCGGCGCGCTGCCGGCCGAGGTCGAGCGCGGAGCGGGTGCCGTCGGCGGGCAGGTGCACGGCCATCCCGGAGTCGGCGCCGGCGGAGACCACCACCCGCTCCAGCTTGTCCCGGTCGGTGGTGATGGACAGCGCGGGGGCGACCGCGGCCGCCTCCCGCTCGGCGTTGGAGAAGGCGCGGTCGCGGGCCATCTCCTTGACGACGAGACCGAGCGGCACCGCGAAGGCGACCACGACCATCGTGGTGACCGCCAGGCAGACCTTGACCAGGGCCCATCTCATCGCAGCGGCTCTCCTCCCCCGTCGGCCGGCACCGGCGGTTCCAGCTTCACTCCGACGCCCCTCAGGGTGTGCAGATACCGCGGCCGGGCGGCGGTCTCCCCCAATTTCCGGCGCAGCCAGGACAGATGGACGTCGATGGTCTGGTCGTCGCCGTAGGACTGCTGCCAGACCTCGGCGAGGAGTTCCTTGCGCGGCACGACGACGCCGGGCCGGCCGGCGAGGAAGGCGAGCAGGTCGAACTCCCGGCGGGTGAGGTCCAGCCGGGCGCCGTCCAGCTCGGCCTGGCGGCGCAGCGGATCGACGGTCAGGCCACCGACCCGGATGACGGTGGACGGCGGGGCCTCGGCGCCGCTGGAGCGGGCCCGGCGCAGTACGGCCGCGATCCGCGCCGACAGGTGCTCGACCGAGAACGGCTTGGTCAGATAGTCGTCCGCCCCGTCGTTCAGCAGCCGGACGATCTCCGTCTCGTCGTCCCGGGCGGTGGCGATGATGACGGGGACGTCGGTGATGCCGCGCAGCATCTTCAGCGCCTCGGAGCCGTCCAGATCGGGCAGTCCGAGGTCCAGGATGACCACGTCGAAGTGGAAATGGGCGACTTCACGCAGCGCCTCCAGTGCCGTACCGACGCTGCGTACGGTGTGCGAGGCGTCGGTCAGATGCCGGATGAGCGCCGAGCGGACGAACTGGTCGTCCTCGACCACGAGCACACTTGCCATGCGCCGCACCGTACGCCATGCGGCACCGAGGGGTCCGGCGCCCGGGGATCCCCCTCCCCCGCTCGAGCGAAGCCGAGAGCGGGGGCGCACAACCTGGAGCAAGTGCGCACGGCGGTGCCCCTGGTGCAGTATGGCCCCGATGCGCAGAGGACTCGTACACGTACTGGCGTGGCTGCTCGCGACGGGAGCGGCGGTCACGCTGTCGTGGTGGGGTGTGCACACGGTGATGGCCGGGACGGCGTACGACCCGCCGCGCGCGTTGCCGATCACGGCGGCGGACACGACCACGCAGCGCTCGAAGCCGCTGGATCCGCCGAGCCCTGAACCCACCCCGTCGAAGAGCCCGTCGGCCGAGCCGACCGCCCCCGCCCCGTCCCGGACGCCGGCCCCGGGCACCGGCTCCACCGCCACCTCGTCCGGCCGGGTCAAGGCCTACGACACCGACGGCGGCCGGGCGGTCTTCGACCTGGGACCGGCGAGCGCCACGCTCGTCTCGGCGACCCCGGGGGCGGGCTGGTCGATGCAGGTGTGGAAGACGCAGGCGTGGATCCGGGTCGAGTTCAGCAGGGGCGCGGACCGGGTGTCGGTCTTCTGCACCTGGCACGACGGGCCGCCGCACGTGGAGGTGGGCACGTACTGATCCCGCGTCCGCGCGGACGCACGGACCACGCTCACGAAAGTGAGAGACAACTAGACAGTGATAGACAACTAGATATTGACAGTCGACTTCCATTTAGGAGTAGCCTCTCATTAGGTTGCTTCGAATGGGAGGTCCCCATGTCCACGCACCACCCCATGCCCCACCCCACGGCCCCTCTCTCCACATCCCCGCGCCGCTGGCTCGCCCTCGCCGCCCTCACCCTGAGCGTGCTGATCGTCGGCCTCGACGGAACGGTCATCAACGTCGCCCTGCCGACCATCGCCGGCCAACTGCACGCCGACAGCGCCCAGTTGCAGTGGATCGGCGGCGGCTACCTGCTCGCCCTGTCCGTCGCGATGCTCCCGGTCGGCCTGCTCGGCGACCGCCTCGGCCACAAGAAGCTGCTGCTGTCCGGCATCACGCTCTTCGGCCTCGCCTCACTCGCCGGCACCCTGGCCGGCTCACCGGCGACGGTCATCGCCGCCCGGGCCGTGCTCGGCCTCGGCGCCGCCGCGATCATGCCGCTGTCCATGGCGATCCTGCCCCGCGTCTTCGCCAAGGAGGAACTGCCCAGGGCGATCGCCGTGTGGACGGCCGCCACCGCACTCGGCATGCCCGTCGGACCCGTCGTCGGCGGCTGGCTCCTCGACCACTTCTGGTGGGGCTCGGTGTTCCTGTTCAACGTGCCCGTCGCCGCCCTGGCCGTACTCGCCGGCCTGTGGCTGCTGCCCCGTGACCACGCAGCGGAGCACAAGGCACCCTTCGACACCCTCGGCGCCGTCCTCGGGGGCCTCGGCATCACCGCCCTCGTCCACGGCACCATCCTGATCCCCGCGGACGGCTGGACCGGCCCCCGGGTACTGGCCTCGCTGATCGTGGCAGCCGTCCTGCTCACCGCGTTCGCCGTCCGCGAGCGCCGCCACGCCCACCCTCTCGTCGACCTGACGCTGTTCGCCGACCGCCGCTTCCTGTGGGGCACGCTGATCGCCGTCTTCGTCAACTTCGCTGTGATGGGCATCCTGTTCGTCGTCCCGCAGTACCTGCAGTCCGTCCTCGGCAACGACGCCTTCGGCACCGGCCTGCGCGTCCTGCCGCTGATCGGCGGCCTGATGGCTGCGGCCGCCGCGAGCGAACCGCTGGTCCCGCGACTCGGCGCCCGTACGGTCGCGCCCCTGGGCCTGCTGGTGCTCGCCACCGGGGTGTTCCTCGGCGCGACGACCGCAACCGGCGACGGCTACGGCTTCACCGCACTGTGGCTCGCCCTGACCGGCCTCGGCTTCGGACTCGCGGTCGTCCCCGCCACCAGCCTCGTCATGGCCACGCTCCCGCAGGACAACACGGGCTCGGGCACCAGCCTGCTGGAGACCGTGCAGCAGCTCGGCTCGGTCCTGGGCGTCGCCGCCCTCGGCAGCCTGCTCAGCTCCGGCTACCTGGCGCGCCTGCACACCGGGCGGCTGCCCGCCGGGGCGGCGGACACGGCCCGTGACTCGGTCTCCGGCGCCGACGCCGTCGCGGCCCGTCTGCACGACGCCGGCCTCGCCGCGACCGCGCACGCCTCCTTCCTGCACGGCATGCACCTGGTGCTGCTGGCCTGCGGGGCGATCGCCGTCCTCGGCGCGGTCCTGGCAGCCGCCTTCCTGCCCGAGCGGGCCCCCTGCTCCCGTACGTGCTCCCGTACGGTGGCCCGGTCCGCCGCCCAGCACGCAGAATCGATCGCATGACGACGCACGAGACCTCTGCCGCCCCCCTCGGCCTGCGCGAACGCAAGAAGCAGAAGACCCGTGAGCGCATCCGCCGCGAGGCCTACCGCCTCTTCGCCGAGCACGGGTACGAGAACACCACGGTCGACCAGATCGCGGAGGCGGCGGAGATCTCGCCCAGCACGTTCTTCCGCTACTTCCCCACCAAGGAGGACGTGGTCGTCCAGGACGAGTACGACCCCGCACTCGCCCAGGCCCTCAGGGCCCGTCCCGCCGACGAGCCCATCGTCGACGCGGTCCTCAACTCCCTGAAGGGCCCCATGCGCGAGCTGCTCCAGCAGGACCGCGAGGATCTCCTGTTGCGCACCCGGATCTCCTTCACCGACCCGGCCATCCGTGCCCGCTCTGTCGCCGAACAGGAACGCAGCGAGCGCGCCATCGCCGAGATCATCGCCGAACGCACCGGCCGCGACGCCTCGGACCTGGAGATCAAGTGCGCGGCCGCCGCGATCATCGCGGTCTTCACCGCACTGGTACGGCACTGGGTGGAGGGCGACGGGAAGGAGGACCTGGCGGGTCTGTACGAACGCCACCTGCCGCTGCTGTCCCGGGGGTTGAGCTTCTGAACGGCCAGGGCCCTTCTTTCGGTCCCGGCACGATCCGACGGAGAGGTCCTAGCGGAACACCGAGGGCGGCGGGGCCGGGGAGGCCACCGCCGCCTCGTCCGTCACCGGCAGGGCGCCGCCGGTGAAGTCGGAGAGCTGCTTGCCGTGTTCGACCCGCGCGGGGTGGGGGTCGGAGGCCGCCCGGCGGGTGAGTTCGGCGAGCGGGAGCGGGAGGTCGCAGGCGACCAGGACGGCATTGCCGAAGCGCTTGCCGCGCAGCACGGCCGGGTCCGCGACCAGGGCGACCTCCGGGAAGCGGGCCGCGGCGGTGGCGATCTGACCGCGCAGATGGGCGAGCGGCGGGCCGTCGGCGAGGTTGGCTGCGTAGACACCGGAGGGCTTCAGGGCCCGGCGGACCTCGTCAAGGAACTCGGTGGAGGTGAGGTGGGCGGGGGTCCGGGCGCCGCTGAAGACATCGACGACGACCAGGTCGGCCCAGCCGTCCGGCACCTTGGCCAGCCCCTGACGGGCGTCCGCCGACCGCACCCGGATCCGGGCGTTCGGGTCCAACGGCAGCTCACGGCGGACCAGTTGGACGAGGGCCGCGTCCCGCTCGACGATCTGCTGGGTGGAGCGGGGCCGGGTGGCGGCGACGTACCGGGCGAGGGTGAACGCGCCGCCTCCCAGGTGCACGGCCTGCACCGGCCTGCCGGGCGGGGCGGCGAGGTCGATGACATGACCGAGGCGGCGCTGGTACTCGAAGGAGAGGTGGGCCGGGTCGTCCAGGTCGACGTGCGACTGGGGCGCCCCGTCGATCAGCAGCGTCCAGGCCCGGGAGCGGTCCGGGTCGGGTATGAGTTCCGCGAGCCCGCCGTCGACCGCTTCCACCACGGCCTCGACGGCGGCCGACCTGCGCCGGTTGTTCCTGGACCTGCCCATCGGTCCATTTTCGCAGCTGCCGGGGGCACGTGCTTCACCGGCGGCTGTCGGCGGCCTCGATCAGCCGGGCCGCCTCCCCGAGGGCCCGGCGCAGCACCACGGGGTCGGTCGCGAGGTGGGCCTCGCCGGGCGGCAGCAGCCAGTCCGAGCCCTCCACCGGCGGCGCCGGGTCCAGCCGCAGCCCCTGCCCGTTCGTCTCGGTGCAGATGCTGCCCGGCACGTCCCAGCAGGCGGCGGTGCCGGCCGGCACCAGGAAGCCGAGGGTGTCGCAGCCGCCGTCGTGCAGCACGGGTCCCACCGTCTCGCCGACCCCGCGTCGCAGGATGTCGACCGCCTCCAGCCCCTGCCGGGCCGGCACCGTCACGAGGTCGCACGCCGCGCCACCGGCCGTCGGCGACACACCCGGCGACGGCGACACGCCCGGCACAACGGATGTGCCCGATGTACAAGGATCGTTGCTCTGGCTGGTCTCCATGCCGGCCTCCACCACGCCTGTTGCAGTCCATGGTGCTCAACGCGCGAGCACGTCAACGGCTACGGCACAAGTGCGCCGCAAAGGATGGCAGTTCATGGCAGATCGTGGATGAGATATCCGGTTTGTAGCTAAACCCTGCGTGGCGGACCCATCACAGCAGGTACGTTCTTGCTCGCCGGAACCAGGGTGTCACGCGGACAACTCAGCCCGAATCCACCCCGGATCCGGCATGGTTCGACGGTTCGCACGAGAGGACCGGCCATGGCGTCGTCAACCGAGACCTCGTCACAGCCCGAACGGCCAGTACGGCCGAACCTCGCCTTCCGGCAGCTGCGCGGGCGGCGCTCACCGGCCGAGTTCGCGGCGCTGGTGCGGCGGGCCGCGCGCGAGATCGGCGAGCGGGTGAGCTGTGACGCGCGTTACGTCGGCAGGGTCGAGGCGGGTGAGATCCGCTGCCCGAACTACGCGTACGAACGGGTGTTCCTCCATATGTTCCCCGGTCGCACGCTCACCGACCTCGGCTTCGCGCCGCGCTCGTCCGTCCGCGGACGAGCGGCCCGTACGGCCGCGGACGCGCCCCCGGCGCTCGCCACCGCTGAGACGCAAGGGGCCCACGAGCCGTATGACACGCAGGACCGGTACGACCCGCAGAACCCGCACGAACCGCACGAGAACGACCCACTGAACCACGAGGAGAGCGACGTGCTGCGTCGCGCATTCATGACCGGCGGGGGCGTCACGATGGCCGCCGCCACGCTGAGCCCGCTGGGGCTCACCACCGGTGCCGCGGCGGCTGCCCGGCCGCTGCGCCGCGCCGGAACCCCGGAGGCCACCGCCCTGGAGGAGGCCGTCCGCCGCATCCGGCTGCTCGACGACCGGCACGGCGCAGACGGTCTGTACCGGCGCGCGGCGGCTCCCCTGCGCGCCGCCTACGCGCTGCTCGACGCCGGCGCGACCCGGCAGACGACCGCCGAGAGGCTGCACTCGGGCGCGGGTGAACTCGCCATCTCCGTGGGCTGGCTGGCCCACGACTCCGGCCGCTTCGACGACGCACGCTCGCACTACGCGGAGGCTCTGGCCACCGCCCGTATGACCGGCGACCCGGGCCTGGAGGCCCACGCCTTCTGCAACACGGCGTTCCTGGCCCGCGACGCGGGCCGCCCCCGCGAGGCGGTACGCGCGGCGCAGGCCGCCCAGCGCGCCGCCCGCCACCTGGGCTCGCCGCGCCTGCTGTCCCTGCTCGCGCTGCGCGAGGCGGGCGGCTGGGCGGGCCTCGCCGACCGCACCGGCTGCGAGCAGGCACTGGCCCGCGCGCAGGCCCTCTTCGAGCGGGGCCGCTGCGAGGCCGACCCCGAGTGGATGAGCTTCTACGGAGAGGCCGAGCTGGAGGGACTGGAGGCGCAGTGCTGGTCGACGCTGGGCGACTGGCGTCGGGCGTCGCGCCACGCCGGCCGCGCGGCCTGGCTCCAGGACCCCCACTTCACCCGCAACATCGCCCTCTACACCGCCGAACTGGCCGACGACCTGGCCCGCGAAGGCCGTCCCGACGAAGCGGCGGCAGCAGCGCTTCGGGTGCTGGATCTGCTGGACCAGGTCCAGTCCTCCCGCATCCAGACGATGTTGGCGGGAACGGCGCGGGTGCTGCTCCCGCACCGGCGGGCCTCGGGTGTCTCGGAGTTCCTCGACCGGCATGCCTCGCGCCCGAGGGCCGGGCGGGCCTAGCGAAGGGGGCCGCGGACCGCCTCTTTGACGAAGGGGACTGCGGACCGCCTCTTCAACTGCGGGTCGTCATCCGGCTGCGGGTGCGTGGGGGCCGGCCGGGCAGGGCTCTGCCCCTGCGGGCCGGTGGGGGCTGGTCGCGCAGTTCCCCGCGCCCCTTTGGCGCGCTCCTGTGCGACACTCCCCAGCGGCGGGCAGTCATGGCCACACATCACCCGGCCAAGTGCCCCACATCGTTCCAGGTCTCGATCGCCGGCTCCCCGTACGCCCAGCCCAGCACCGACAGCGACGTCGGATTCAGCCGTATCCGCGCCGCGAACTCCAGCGGCAGCCCCAGCCACCGCGCACCGATGGACCGCAGAATGTGCCCGTGGGCGAAGACCAGGACGTCGCGGTCGTCGCGGTCGGCCGAGCGGGCCCACGCGACGACCTCGTCCGCGCGCGCGGTGACCTCGGCGATGCTCTCCCCCTCCGGGACGCCGTCCCGCCAGATCAGCCAGCCCGGCCGGACGGCGTGGATCTCGGCGGGGGTCATGCCCTCGTACGCGCCGTAGTCCCATTCCATCAGCGTGTCCCAGGACTCGGCACGTTCACCGAACCCGGCCAGCTCGCACGTCTCACGCGCGCGTGCCAGCGGGCTGGTCCGCACCTCGACCCCGGGCAGCCCGTCGAGCGGCGCCCGGTGCAGCCGTTCGCCCAGCAGCTTGGCCCCGCGCCGGCCCTCCTCCAGGAGAGGCACGTCGGTCCTGCCGGTGTGCTTGCCGGACAGCGACCATTCCGTCTGTCCGTGCCGGGCCAGCAGGATGCGTGGTGCCATGGGGGACCTTTCCGGGAGGGCGACGCCGAACGGACGCCACGAGAACGACAGGAAGCGGTGTCCCTCCATCATCGCTCACCCCGGGCGGGGGCAACCCGGCGGGCGGTCCCGGCGTCTTTGAGGGCTGAAGCGCCCGGATGACCGGGAGAGCGCCCGCATGGCCGGGATATGGACACCGTAAAGTGGCACGGTCGCCCGCCGGGGCGGACCACAGCAGAAGGGGGAGGGCGATCCGATGCCGCAAACGGACACACCGGGCACCGGGGCGGTCCCGCGAACCCGGTTGCGGTGGTGGACCGAGCTTCCGCTGATCCTGCTGGTCTACGGCTGCTACTCGGCCGGACGGCTCCTCGCCCGCGGCGACGTCTCCTCGGCCGTCGACCACGGCCTGGCGATCCTGCGCATCGAGAAGGCCCTGCGCCTCAACGCGGAGCACCCGCTCAACCGGCTGTTCACGCGTGAGCCCTGGCTCGGCGTGCCGGCCGACTTCTGGTACGCCTCACTGCACTACCTGATCACGCCCGCCATCCTGATATGGCTGTTCCGGGCCCGCACCGAGCACTACCGCGCGGCCCGCACCTGGCTGATGACGTCCACGTTCATAGGCCTGATCGGCTTCACCCTGCTGCCCACCTGCCCTCCGCGTCTGCTGTCCGGGAGCCACGGCTTCGTCGACACGATGGCCCACTACAGCTCGTACGGCTGGTGGGGCGGCGAGGCCAGCGCCCCGCGCGGCATGGGCGCCATGACCAACCAGTACGCGGCGATGCCGAGCCTGCACGTGGGCTGGGCGCTGTGGTGCGGGGTCATGCTGTGGCGCCACGGCGGCACGCGCCTGGCGAAGATCTTCGGCGTCGCCTACCCGCTGCTGACCGCGATCGTCGTCATGGGCACCGCCAACCACTACTCCCTGGACGCGGTCGCGGGCGTCGCGGTGATGGGCGTGGGCCTGCTGCTCGCACCGCGCGTGATGCGCGGCGCGGACCTGCTCCGGGCCCGTCTGGTCCGTCGTACCCCACCGGTCCCGGCAGGCACTGGTTCCCCGATTGTCAGTGCCGGATGCCAGACTTCCGCGGGTGAGCGAATTCCACGGCAGCGCGAGTCGCAGCGCGCATCCGCAGCCGACCCGGACGCCTCCCCCAGCGACGCGGGCGAAGGGGCTCCGGCACCGACTCGCTGAGCTGCGCGGTCCCGACGTACCGGCGAAGGCGCTGGACGCGCGCGCCCTCGCGGCGCTGGCCGCCAACCCCGGGTGCCGCAGGCGGGCCGTCCTGGACGGCGCCGGGGTGGACAAGGCGGCGCTGGCGAGCGCGTTGGGCGCGCCCTCCGGTTTCGGCCAGTCGCAGTTCGCGCTGACCCGGGGCAACGCCTTCGAGGCCCGGGTGAAGGCGGACGGCGGCGCGGAGCTGCTGCGCCTGGTCCACTCCCGGCTCGACGCGGGCGCCGAGCCGCCCGCCGGGGCCGCCGTCCCCGATCTGTCCGCGCCCGGCCCCGAGGGGCGTACGGCCCGTACGGCGCTGGCGCTGCGCGAGGCCGTGGCCGCGGGCGGCTGGACACTCCTCGACCATCCGATGCTGGCCCTGGACGTGGCGGGCTCGCTCGCGTTCCTGGAGCCGGACGCGGTGGTGGTGCACCCGGACGGCAGCTGGACGGTCGTGGAGATCAAGTCCTTCCCGATGCTGGACGGTTCGGCCGACCCGGCGAAGGTGGGCGCGGCCGCCCGGCAGGCGGCGGTGTACGTGCTGGCCCTGGAGGAGGTCGCGGCCCGGCTCGGCCAGGACGGCACCCCTGCTCCCCGGGTGCGGCACCGGGTGCTGCTGGTGTGTCCCAAGGACTTCTCCAACCTGGCCACCGGCTCCGCCGTCGACGTGCGCAAGCAGCGCGCGGTCACCGCCCGCCAGCTGGCCCGGCTCACCCGCATCGAGGAGATCACCGACGCGCTGCCCGAGGGCACCTGTTTCGCCCCGGACCGGCCGGCCGAGGAGCTGACGGCGGCCGTGGAGGCGGTCCCGGCGACCTACGCGCCCGAGTGCCTGTCCGCCTGCGAACTGGCCTTCCACTGCCGGGAACGCTCCCGCGCGGCGGATGCCGTCACCCGTCTGGGCCGCCCCCTGCGCGCGGAGCTGGGCGGCCTGACGACGGTCGCGGACGTCCTCGCGGCGGCCCGCGGGCAGAGCGGCGACCCCGACGACCCGACGGTGGCGGCCCTGCGCCGGGCTGCGGCCCTGCGCGCGGAGGCACTCGCCACGGCCGGCCGGGAGGTGGCCCCTTGTCCCTGATCGCCACCCTGGCCCGGCTGGAGGCCGTCAGCACCGGACGCGCCCAGCCCGCCGCGACCGTCCGCCACCGCCGTCTGTCCGACCACCCCCTGGTCTTCGTGCCCCTCACCACCGCCGGTGAGACCGGTGCCCCGCTGGGCGCGCTGGTCGGCACCGACCGGGACGCGCCGCGCCTGCTGGTCGTACCGCAGCCCCGCGACCGCGATCTGCGCTTCGCGTTCCTCGCCGACCTGGCCGATGTCGTCCTGCCGTACCTCGACTCCTACCAGGAGGCCGTCGAGGCGGCCGAGCGCACCGAGACCGACCCGGAGACCGGCAAGCGGGTCAAGGTCGAGGTCGAGCTGTGCGCGGACGCGCCCCAGCTGATCGTGCCGAGCCGGGCGGGCCTGGACTTCGTGCGGCTGCTCGGCCGGTCCATGCGCTTTCGCCGCACCGCCGAGCAGGACCCGGAGACGCCCCACCCCGCACCGCCGCGCATCCCCCTGCTCGGCCGGTGGCTGACCCATTACGGCGAGCGGGCCCGCGTACCCGGTTCCTCGCTCCTGCTGGCCCTCACCGACGTGCTGTCCCGGCACTGGGCGACCGGCCAGTCCGGCCTGGAGGACCAGCACCTGGGCGCGCTGCTCGCCTGGATCGACTCTCCCCCGGCCCCTGTTTCGCCCGGCCCGGCGGACCCCGGGCGGACGGGGACCGGCGCCGAGGCCGCCCGCCGGGCCGAGCTGGCCCGCGACGCAGACGGCCAGCTGCTGTGCCCGCCGGCCGGCCCGGCCACCGACCCGGCGTTCGACAACAAGCTGCTCGCCCCGGCCATCGAGCGCCACGACCGCGCCCGCGCCGCGCTGGCCGCCGCCGAGGACGCCCTGGAGGCCGACGACCGGCTGGCCGCGCTCACCGCCGCCGAGCAGGAGATCCGCGACCTGGTCGAAAGCCGCACCCGGCCCACCTGGGACGCGGTGTGGCGGGGTCTGGACCTGCTGCGGGCGCTGCCGGAGGGGGCGCACGTCGAGGAGCGCTGGACCCGCGACCGCTGGTCGTTCACCGGCCACCGCGACCGGGTCCTGGCCGGCGAACCCCCGCAGCCGCGCCGCGACGACGCGGTGACGGCCGCGAACAAGCTGGCCACGCGGGAGCGCGAACAGGCCCGCCTCGAAGCGCAGGAGGCGCTGGACGACCCGCTGGTGATGGCGGGGCGGCGGCTGGCCGGGGAGGCGTTCGCGGGCCAGGTCACCGATGTCGTCCTCACCCACAGCGAGGGCAGGCGGCCCAGCCCGCGCCCGCTGGTGACCGTCCGCACCGAGGACCGGCCGCATCTGGCGGAGCGGGCGAAGGTGTACCGCTCGCTGGGCGGCAAGCCGCAGGCGGCGGAGTTCGTCGGGTACGACGGCGCCGCTGAGGAGGGGCTGCTGGTGCTGCGGATCGTGGACAAGATGGGCCGGGGCAAGGAGCCCGAGCCCGGTTCGGT
Source organism: Streptomyces sp. NPDC020362 (assembly GCF_040642095.1). Taxonomy (NCBI): domain Bacteria; kingdom Bacillati; phylum Actinomycetota; class Actinomycetes; order Kitasatosporales; family Streptomycetaceae; genus Streptomyces; species Streptomyces sp. NPDC020362. Next base: position 17,185 of record NZ_JBFAET010000069.1, on the reverse strand, counting down.
GCCGGAGAAGGGCGACGCGGTGTGCTTCACCCTCTTCGAGCACGAGCAGCGCGGCGGCGCGAAGCTGCCCGACCCGGAGGAGACCCCGTGGACGCACGGCGGCCCGCCGGGTGAGGCCGTGCAGGAGGCGCCCGACGCCGTGACCGCGGAGGACGTGCTGTGACGACCGTCGACTTCGATCCCTCGGCCGCGGCGGCACGCGCCACCGACGCGATCCTCCACGACACCCTGCACGGCACCGAGCGGGGCGTGGTCGTCGACTCCCCGCCCGGCGCCGGCAAGTCCACCCTGGTGGTCCGGGCGGCCCTGGAACTCGCCGACGCCGGGCGCCCGTTGATGGTGGTCGCCCAGACCAACGCCCAGGTGGACGACCTGGTGCTGCGGCTCGCCGAGAAGAACCCCGAGCTGCCGGTGGGCCGGCTGCACAGCAGCGACTCCGACCCGTACGACAAGGCACTGGACGACCTGCCGGCCGTTCGTACGTCGGCGAAGGCGGCCGACCTGCAGGGCCTGCCGGTCGTCCTGTCCACCGCCGCGAAGTGGGCGCACGTCACGGCGGACGAGCCGTGGCGGCACGCGATCGTGGACGAGGCGTACCAGATGCGCTCGGACTCCCTGCTGGCCGTGGCCGGTCTGTTCGAGCGGGCGCTGTTCGTGGGCGACCCGGGCCAGTTGGATCCGTTCGCGATCGTGGGCAGCGAGCAGTGGGCGGGCCTGTCCTACGACCCGTCGGCCTCGGCCGTGACGACGCTGCTGGCGCACAACCCGGAGCTGCCGCAGCACCGTCTGCCGGTCTCCTGGCGCCTCCCGGCCTCGGCGGCCCCGCTGGTCTCGGACGCCTTCTACCCCTACACCCCGTTCCGCAGCGGCACCGGTCACGGCGACCGGCGGCTCTCCTTCGCCGTCCCCTCCGACGGCTCGGGCCCGGACCGGGTGATCGACGAGGCGGCGCAGTCCGGCTGGGGCCTGCTGGAGCTGCCCGCCCGGCACACCCCGCGCACGGATCCGGAGGCGGTACGGGCGGTGGCGACGGTCGTACGACGCCTGCTGGACCGGGACGGCGCGGCCGTCTCGGAGCGCTCCACGGCCCCTTCCCCCCTCACCGCCGACCGCGTCGCCGTCGGCACGGCCCACCGCGACCAGGCGGCGGCGGTCCGCTCGGCGCTCGCCGAGCTGGGCGTGGCCGACGTCACGGTCGACACCGCGAACCGCCTCCAGGGCCGTGAGTACGACGTCACGGTCGTCCTCCACCCGCTCTCCGGCCGCCCCGACGCGACCGCCTTCCACCTGGAGACCGGCCGCCTGTGCGTCCTTGCATCCCGCCACCGGCACGCCTGCATCGTGGTGTGCCGCGCCGGAGTGGGTGACCTCCTGGACGACTACCCGTCCACGGAACCGGTCCAGCTGGGCACGCTGGTGAAGTTCCCGGACGGATGGGAGGCGAACCACGCGGTGCTGGCACACCTGGGAGAACACCGCGTGACCTGGCGGCCATGACCGGACCGCCGGCGCCGGGCCCATCGGCCTGCGGGCCGGCCGGGTGTCCGGGCAGGGCTTCGGGGCGACGCCGAGGTGCCCTTGCCCGCACGCGAGACAATGGACGATGGCCACCGGAAGGCGGTGCCCACCGGATCGAACGAGGAGGAGAGAAGACATGGCGGAGCCCACGCCGCGTCGGAACGAACCGCGGCTACGCCCCGCGCCCCTGATCTTCGAGCCTGCTCAGGCGGCTGCCGATCCCGAGCACTTCTTCGACCTGGAGTCGATCGAGGATCCGCGGGCGCTGCTGGCCCGGGCGACGGAGCTGGCCCAGGCGTTCCGGGCGGCGGCCGACCGGGCCGTGGAGTTCCAGGCCGTCGCGGCGGCCCAGCTCGCCGACCCGCGCCGGTTCGACCGGCTGACCCCGGCGGACATCGCCGAGCAGGCGGAGTGGACCGAGGACTACGCGAAGCGGATGGTGGAGTTCGGGCAGGATCTGATGCGGGGTGCCGACACGGAGGGCCGGACGCCCGTCGACCCCGTCTAGCCCGTCGACCCCGTCCAGCCTTTCCAGCCCGTCAGCCCCGTCCAGCCCGTGCGGCTCGGCCGGCCCGTCGAGCCCACCCGGCCCGTCCAGCCCGTGCGGCTCGGCCGGCTCGGCCGGCTCGGCCGGCTCGTCGAGCCCACCCGGCCCGTCGAGCGCATGCGGTCGTCGGTCCGGGTCGGGGCCCAGCCCGTCTGGCATATGCCAGGCGGGCAAGATACTCCTCCCCACCCTCCCCTGTCCCGAGTTTCCGCAACTCAGGAGAACCGCGCACTCACAGCCGGTACATCTTGTTGGCATGAGCAGTACGCCGAATGTCACCTGTGCCACCCCCGACGGAGCTGCCTGGCTCGCCTCGACAGGAACGTATCCGCGCAGCACGCTCGCGAACTGGCAGGAGCACCCCGACGCCCCCCTGGTCCTGCCCTGCGGCACCGTCTTCGACGTGGTGAGCGCCCCCGTGGTCTTCGGGCGCCGCATGCTGGACCGGTTATGGGACGAGGGCCCGGGATCCGGACCGGTCGCGGTGTTCCGGGGCCGCATGCTGCTGTTCGCCGCCCCGGCCACGGCCCAGCGCCTGCCCTCGCTGCTGACCTGGGAGGAATGGGGCGGCGGCCACGGCAGCCGGACCGCGGCCGTGCCGCCGCTGCTGTGCCACGGCACGGGGGACGCGGTGACCGTCCCCGCCCTGTCGGGCGGCGCCTCCCCCACCCCTGGCGGCTCCCGCTGGCTGGTCGCTCCCGACACCCGTCACCCCTGGCTGCCCGGCCCCGAGGTGGTGCTGTGGGCGGCCGTGCGGGCGGCCCGCGCAGCCGTGCGGATATCGATTTTTCCTCCCGCCGACCAGGATGCTAAGGTCTACGACGTCAGCAGGCGCCGCTAGCTCAGTTGGTTAGAGCAGCTGACTCTTAATCAGCGGGTCCGGGGTTCGAGTCCCTGGCGGCGCACATGACGACGGCGGGTCGGTTCGAAAGAATCCGGCCCGCCGTTTTCGTATACATGTGCGCCCCGCACGGGCGGCCGGACACCGCACCCCTCAAGGCCGGCCCGACACACGACCCGCACGGTCGGCCGGACACCCCGGCCCGAGAAGTCAGCCGACCACCCCAGGCGTGATCTTCACGGTCCACGCGCCGGACGCCGTCCGGTCCTCCACCTCCACCTTCACGTCCTCCCCGGGCACCGTGAAGCTCTCCCCGAGGGAGACCGGGGCGTCGGCCAGGGGTGGATAGACCGAGTTCTCCCAGCACGCCTCGGTGTGCGGATGGGCGTCCACCACCTCGACCGGTCCGCCGCCGGACTCCGCGCCGCCGCGTACCCGGTAGACCAGGACCCCCTGCCGGCAGACCGCACGGTCGCTCCCGGCCGAGCCGCGCGCCTCGAAGGCCAGCGCGCTGTCCGGCCCGGTGCGCACGACCGCCAGCTTCGCGCCATGGCCGAGGCCGAAGGCGGGAGCGCCCGCCGCGCCCTGCGCCGGGACGCCCGGCCCGGCCTCCAGCGGCTCCAGGGTGAGACGGGTCGGGCCGGCCCCGCGCACACACACCACCTGGCGCGGATCCAGCCAGCCCAGCTTCCACTTGTGCCAGGCGAACAGGTCCGGGGACAGCCCGAACTGGCTGCCCATCAGGTCCCAGTCGCCGACGTAGGTGTCCCAGTCCCCCTTGCCGTCGACCGGTCGGTGGTAGAGGTCGGGGAGATCAAAGACGTGGCCCGTCTCATGGGCGAGGACCAGACGGTCGGGCGGGTGCTTCTCGAAGACCGTGACCACCCTGCGCACATCCGTGCCATCCACGTGCATGGGGGTGTCCAGATTGACGACCTTGGTCGCATCGGAGTCCACGCCGGGCGCGTCCGGATCTGCGACGAAGTAGACGACGCCGTAGCGGGAGAAGTCGACCTCCTTGTCGGCCACGGCGAACGCATCGCGCAGGTAGGCGGCCCGGTCGGCGGCGCTCCAGTCGCGCTTCATGGCGTACGAGGCCGACGGCCGGGGCATGCGCAGCCAGTGCCCCAGCGGATGCGGGCGCAGGGTGAACCTGCCGTAGGAAGCCTGTTCGAAGAAGCGACTGGTGGCCGGGAAGTGGTCGGCCGTCAGCTCGGCCGGGGTGGTGCGCGGGGCGGCGTCCGGAAAGGAGAGGAAGATCATCACGGCGTCGAGCGTGCCGGTGGGGCGGGAGTAGTCGGAGTTCCAGGTGTCCACGCCCTCCGAATGGTGGGCCTCGGTCCGGTGCAGGGCACATGGGGCCGGCGAGAAGGGCTCGGCGACGGACGGGCCGGTGAGGATCGAGGTCGCGGCCAGCGCCGACATCGTGGTGAACACGGCGGCGGTGCTGCGCAGCTTGGGCACGGAAGGACCTCCGGATGCGGTTCACGGGACACCTCATCCAGACTGTGCATGTTTGATGATGTTCGTCCTGTTTGCCTGAACCAGAAGGGTGAGTACGCCCATTCGGGCGCCCGGCGTGCACCGGCGGTCGACACCCCGAAACACTCACGGAACGTCACAACTGGTCGGGGGCCTGAAGAACCCGCCCAGGTGCGGGCAGAAACGATCTGTCAGAACCTGTGCTCCGTCATGGACACTGGAGAGTGGCTGGAAGGGCCCGGGGCCAGCCTCTATGATCGGCACACTTTCCGGCACGGACAGAGATCGAGTGCACTGCGGGAGCGAGCGGTGAGCGGAACGTCCGAAGGGCCGACGCCCGCGGCAGACCTCGACCGGTCAGCCGTCACAGACAGTGATCACAACACCTATCACGGTGTCTTCGCGACCGCCCCGCTCTCCATGGCTGTCGTCGATCGCGAAGGCCTGGTCGTCAGCGCCAACGCAGCCCTCGGCGAGCTGCTCGGCACCGACCCGGACGGCCTGCCCGGACGGGTCGCCGCGGATCTGGTGGACCTGGCCTCGGACGCCCGCACCTGGCACGCCTACCGCGAGGTCCTGCGCGGCCGGCAGGCCAGGCTGCGCTGCACCCGCCGACTGAAACATCCCGAGGGGCACTCGGTGTGGGTGCAGGTCACCGTGGCCCCGCTCGCGGACGCCGGGCCCGGCGTCCTCGTGTCGGTCGCCGACATCAGCGCCCGCCGCGAACTCCAGGCCCGGCTGCGGCACTTGCAGATGCACGACCCGGTGACCCGGCTGCCCAACCGCACCCTGTTCTTCGAGCGTCTGACGGGCGCCCTGGAGGCGGAGTCGTACGAGCTGAGCGGCACCGGCCGGATCGGCCTGTGCTACCTGGACCTGGACGGCTTCAAGGCCGTCAACGACACCCTCGGACACCGGGTCGGCGACCGGCTGCTCGCCGCCGTCGCCGAGCGGCTGACCCGGGTCGCCGACGAGGCCGGGTACGGCCGCGCCGGCACCCACCTGGTGGCCCGGCTCGGCGGCGACGAATTCGCCCTGCTCGTCGAGGACTCCACCGGCACCGAACAGCTCGCCGACCTCGCCGAGTCCGCGCTGAAGGCCCTGGAGGCGCCCTTCGACCTGGCAGGGCAGCGGCTGTCGCTGACGGCCTCCATCGGTGTCGTGGAGCGGCACGCGGCCGGCACGACCGCCACCGGGCTGATGCAGGCGGCCGACACGACCCTGTACTGGGCGAAGGCCGACGGCAAGGCCCGCTGGACGCTGTTCGACCCCGAGCGCAACGCGCACCGCATGACCCGCCAGGCCCTCTCATCCACCCTCCGCCCGGCCATCGAGCGCGGTGAATTCGCCCTTGAGTACCAGCCGTTGGTGGGCATGGAGGACGGGCGGCTGAGCGGGGTGGAGGCGTTGATCCGCTGGAATCATCCTCAGTTCGGCACACTGACGCCGAATCGGTTCATCGGATTGGCCGAGGAGGACGGCTCGATCGTGCAGCTCGGCCGCTGGGCACTGGAGACCGCCTGCCGGCAGGCCCGCCGCTGGCAGCTGGACAACCCCGGTGAGCCGCCGATCTTCGTGAGCGTCAATGTGGCGGTCCGTCAGGTGTGGGACTCGGACCTGGTGGCGGACGTGGCGCAGACCCTCGCCGAGACCGGACTCGCCCCGCACCTGCTCCAGCTGGAGCTGACCGAGTCCGCCGTGATGGGCTCGGGGGGCCGCCCGCTGCAGGCCCTCCAGGCCCTCAGCGACATGGGCGTGCGCATCGCCATCGACGACTTCGGCACCGGCTACTCCAACCTGGCGTATCTGAGCAGGCTGCCCGTGTCGGTGCTGAAGCTGGACGGCTCCTTCGTGCGCGGCTTCCAGTACGAGGGCGACAAGAGCACGGTGGCCGCGCCGCCCAACGGGGCCGACGAGGTGATCGTGGAGGCGATGATCCAGCTGGCCCACCGGCTCGGCCTGACCGTGACCGCGGAGTGCGTGGAGACCTCGGCGCAGGCCACGCGGCTGCGCCGGATCGGCTGCGACACCGGGCAGGGCTGGCTGTACTCACGCCCGGTGCCGCCGGATCGTATCTCCGAGCTGCTGGGCGAGCAGGAGGCCTACGCGGTGGGCAAGCCGTAGGCGTCGGCGATCAGTTCGTAGGAGCGCAGCCGCAGTTCGCCGCGGTGGGCGTGCGAGGTGAGCATCAGCTCGTCGGCGCCGGTGCGCTTGTGCAGCTCGTCCAGGCCGGTGCGGACCTCGTCCGCCGTGCCGTGCACGATGTTGGCGCTCCAGGAGGCGACGAACTCCTCCTCCATCGGGCTGAACGCGTACCGCTCGGCCTCGTCGGGGTCCGGGAAGAGGCCCGGGCGGCCGGTGCGCAGCCGGATCATGTTCAGCGCGGTGGCCCTCACCTGGCGGCGTGCCTCGCGCTCGTCGTCCGTGGCGAGGGCGGAGACGCCGATGAGGGCGTACGGCTCGTCGAGCACCGTGGAGGGCCGGAAGGTCTGCCGGTACAGGTCGAGGGCAGGGACGGTGTTCTGCGCGGAGAAGTGGTGCGCGAAGGCGAAGGGCAGCCCGAGCAGGCCGGCCAGGCGGGCGCTGAAGCCGGAGGAGCCGAGCAGCCAGATCGGGGGGCGGTGCGGCGACTGGACGCCGCCGGGGGTACTGGCCTGCACCGGGCCGGGGATCGCGTGGATCCTCCGGTACGGGTGCCCGTCGGGGAAGTCGTCGTCCAGGAAGCGGGTGAGCTCGGCCAGCTGCTCCGGGAAGTCGTCGGCGCCCTCGTCGAGGGTGTCGGTGCGGCGCAGCGCGGCGGCGGTGGCCCCGTCGGTGCCGGGGGCCCGGCCCAGGCCCAGGTCGATCCGCCCGGGGGCCATCGCCTCCAGCGTGCCGAACTGCTCGGCGATCACCAGGGGCGCGTGGTTGGGCAGCATGACGCCGCCCGAGCCGAGCCGGATGCGGTCGGTGTGAGCGGCGAGGTGGGCGAGGATCACGGCGGGCGAGGAGGAGGCGACGCCGGGCATGGAGTGGTGTTCGGCCACCCAGTACCGGTGGAAGCCGCGCGACTCGGCGAACCGGGACAGCTCCACGCTGGTGCGCAGCGCGTCGGTGGCGGTCCGGCCCGAGCCGACGGTCACCAGGTCCAGTACGGAGAGGGGGACGGGGGCGGTCCCGTGCGTCGTGCCCCGTATCTCGTCTGCCGACACGGTCCATGCCTCCTGTTGTCCGGCTGTGAGCTGTCTTCCCCCTCTAACAGGAGGCAGTCCCCGCTTATTCCACCCACCCACCCACCGAGTCCGACGACGGGGCAGGGGCCAGGGGCAGCCGCCCGGTTGACCGAGTGGGGTGGCGAGGCCAGGGCCATGGACAACCGCCCGACCGACCCAGTCCGGCGGCGGCTCCGGGGCTGGGGCAGTTGCCCGGCCGGGCGAATCCGGCGGCAGGCCCGGGCCTGGGGACCGTCGCCCGGCGGGCGGGTCCGGTGACGGAGCCGAGGCTGAGGCTGGGACCGTCGCCCGGCGGGCGGGTCCGGTGGCGGAGCCGAGGCTGAGGCTGGGACCGTCGCCCGGCGGGCGGGTCCGGTGGCGGAGCCGAGGCTGGGGACAGTCGGCCGGCAGATCGGGTCCGACGACGGGCCGGGCCAGCAGCCTCCCGACCGAACGAGTCCGACGGGGGGCAGAGGCTGAGGCTGGGGGGCAAGCTCTTTGCCGACCGAGTCGGGTGGGTGGGTGGGAGATCGGGGGCCGGGGCGGAGCCCCGGGGCCGGCCGGTCAGACCTGCACGATCGGCTCCCTGGTGAACAGCGCGCCGAGCCCGGGAGCATTCACCCGCCGGTCGGCGAGCCTGAGCCCCTCCCACACCGACACCTGGTTCGCCGTGAGCACCGGCTTGGACAGCGCCTTCTCCAGCAGGGGAAGGTGCGCCGCCGTGTGCAGCGCCGTGTCCGGCAGAAGCACCGCCTGCGCCCCGGAACCGTCGGCCGCCCGCGCCAGAGTCAGCACCTCCTCCTCGCCCCACGTACCCACCTCGGCGGCCGTGACGATGCCGGACGACCGCACCGCCACCACCTCCAGTCCCCCGGCCCGCAGGAAGTCCGCGAACATCGCGGCCACGTCCTGCGGGTAGGTCGCGCCCACGGCGACCCGTCGTACGCCGATCTCCCGGGCCGCGTGCACGAAGGCGAACGCCGTCGAGGAAGCCGGCATCCCGGCCACCCGGGCGAGCGCCCGCACCTGCTCCTGGGCGCCCTCCCAGCCGTACACGAAGCTGCCGCTGGTGCACGCCCACACCACCGTCTCGACGCCGATCAGCCGCAGCTCCTCCACGCCCGCGGCCAGCCGCGCGGCCGAGCCCATCTCGCGCAGTGCGTCCGCCCGGTGCGCGTCCTCGCCGATGTCGGTGTGCACCAGGTCCACCCGGATGTCGCTGCCCAGGAGCTGCTCGATGCGCGGATAGTCGTCCTCGCCGGAGTGGCCCGGGTAGAGGAATCCGAGTGCCGTCATGTCAGCCCTTCTCCGTGTTCCTGTCGGTCCTGTGTCTGTTCCGGCAGTGCGGGCCAGTCGCGCGCCGCCTCGTCCAGCAGCGCCTGATAGGGCCCCACCGCTCGGGTACCCAGCCGGCGCAGCGCCGCCCACATCGTGACCTGGTTGGCCGACAGCACGGGGATGCGCAGCTCGGCCTCCAGCTGGGGGATGACGTCGTAGGTCGGAAGGTTGGTGCAGGAGATGAAGAGCGCGTCGGCGCCGCCGGGGCGCACCGCGGCGCGGGCCATGGTGACCACGTCCCGGTACGGCACCTGCCAGATATGCCGGGTCAGCCCCATGAAGGCGCAGCCGGTGACCTGTACGCCGGCCTCGGCGACGTACTCCTCCAGGGCTCGGGTGACGGACACCGTGTACGGGGTGACCAGGGCGACCCGTCGTATCCGCAGTTCCGCCAGTGCCTCCAGCAGCGCCCCCGAGGTGGTGACCGAGGGCAGCGCGCCGCCGGCCCGGCTCATGGCCGTGCACATCGCCTGCTCGCCCGCTATCCCGCCGACGAAGCTGCCCGAGGTGCAGGCGTAGGCGACGACCTCGGGAGCGACGGCGATCAGCGCGCGCACCGCCTCGCCGAGGGTCTCGTGCTCGCTGACCAGCCGGGCCAGGTCCAGACTCACCTCGACCGGCACGAACGGGGTCCGGGTCAGGTGCAGCGACACCTCGTCGGGCACCCAGCGCCACAGCTCGCGGTCGAGGGCGAAGTCGAAGGGGGCCACCACGCCGACACCGCGCTGGGGGCGGGGGCCGCCGAGAAAGGAGACGTCCATCGCAGGCACCGGCCTCACACTGGGAGACAAGGCAGAACGGTCGGTGGGTACGCCCGTGTTGACGAAGGTAGGTTCCGGTGCGAGCGTGGTCAATCCGCGCATGTCAGACGCTCGGAGCGGCCCCGAATGACGACGCTGACCCTGCCCACCCTCCTCGTCCTGGACGCCGACCCGCCCCCGCGGCTCGGCCGCCTCACCGGCCGGGCCCGGATCGTGCACACCGACGCGGCCGGCCTCGCCGGGCGGCTGCCGGAGGCCGATGTGCTGCTCGTGTGGGACTTCACCTCGCACGCCGTGCGCGAGGCCTGGCCCGGCAACGGGCCGCGGCCGCGCTGGGTGCACACGGCGAGCGCGGGCGTGGACCATCTGATGAGCCCGGAGCTGGCGGCGTCGGACACGTTGGTGACCAACGCGCGCGGGATCTTCGACCGGCCGATCGCCGAGTACGTGGCCGCCCTGGTGCTGGCGGTCGCCAAGGATCTGCCGCGCACGCTGGAGCTGCAGCGGGAGCGGACCTGGCGGCACCGGGAGACCCGGCGGGTGGCCGGCACGCGCGCGTGCGTGGTCGGGTCCGGGCCGATCGGCCGGGCGATCGCGCACACGCTCAAGGCCCTGGACGTGACGACGGCGCTGGTCGGGCGGGTCCCGCGCACCGGCATCCACGGACCGGGCGATCTGGACCGGCTGATCGCCCGCGCGGACTGGGTGATCGCCGCCGCACCGCTGACCGAGCAGACCTCCGGCATGTTCGACGCCCGCCGGTTCGGCGTGATGCAGCCCTCGGCGGTCTTCGTGAACGTCGGCCGCGGACAGCTGGTCGACGAGGACGCGCTCGCCGAGGCCCTGCGCAGGCGCTGGATCGCGGCCGCGGCCCTGGACGTGTTCGCCGCCGAGCCCCTGCCCGAGGACAGCCCGCTGTGGGGGCTGCCGGGGCTGATCGTGTCGCCGCACATGAGCGGGGACACGGTCGGATGGCGCGATGAACTGGGTGTCCAGTTCGTGGAGTTGTACGAGCGGTGGGCGGCGGGCAGATCACTGGTGAACGTGGTCGACAAGAAGCGTGGTTACGTACCGGGCCACTGACCCACCAGGAGGGTGCATGCAGCTCACCGACTTGACCGCCGTACAGCTCCTCGACGGCTACCGCAAGGGCGAGTTCAGTCCGGTGGAGGCGACCGGACAGGCCCTGGAGCGGGCGCGGCGGATCCAGCCGGTGGTGAACGCGTTCGTGCGGCTCACCGAGGAGGACGCGCTGGCGCGGGCCCGTGAGTCGCAGGAGCGGTGGCGGCGAGGCGAGCCGGCCGGGCTGCTGGACGGGGTGCCGGTGACCGTGAAGGACGTTCTGCTGCTGCGTGGCCATCCCACTCTGCGCGGCTCGAAGGCGGTTGCGGAGCAGGGCCGTTGGGACGAGGACGCACCCGCGGTGGCCCGGCTGCGCGAGCACGGCGCGGTGTTCCTCGGCAAGACGACGACGCCCGAGTACGGCTGGAAGGGCGTCACCGACTCACCGCTGTCCGGGGTGACCCGCAACCCGCACGACCCGTCCCGCACCGCGGGCGGCTCCAGCGGCGGCAGCGCGGCGGCCGTCGCGCTCGGCGCGGGCCCGCTGTCGCTGGGCACGGACGGCGGCGGCAGCATCCGCATCCCTGCCGCGTTCTGCGGGATCTTCGGGCTGAAGCCGACGTACGGCAGGGTGCCCCTGTATCCGGCGAGCCCCTTCGGCACGCTGTCGCACGTGGGCCCGATGACCCGCGACGCGGCGGACGCGGCGCTGCTGATGGACGTCATCGGCGCGCCCGACGCCCGCGACTGGTCGGCGCTGCCCCCGGCGCCGGAGCCGTTCACGGCGGGGCTGGCCAGGGGCGTGCACGGACTGCGGGTGGCGTACTCACCGTCCCTGGGCGGGCAGGTGGCGGTCCGCCCGGCGGTCGCCGCGGCCGTGCGGCGGGCGGTGGCGTCGCTCGCGGACCTCGGCGCCTACGTCGAGGAGACCGACCCGGACTTCTGCGACCCGGTGGAGGCCTTCCACGCCCTGTGGTTCAGCGGCGCGGCCCGGCTCACCCAGAGCTTCTCGCCGCACCGGCGGCAGCTGCTCGACCCCGGCCTGCGGGAGATCTGCGTCCAGGGCGCGAGGTCGAGCGCGCTGGACCATCTGGCCGCGGTGGACGTCCGTATGGACCTCGGCCGCCGGATGGGCCGCTTCCACGAGCGGTACGACCTGCTGGTGACGCCCACGCTGCCGCTGACGGCGTTCGAGGCGGGCGAGGAGGTGCCCGGGGGGTCCGGCCTGCGGCGCTGGACCGGCTGGACGCCGTTCACCTATCCGTTCAACCTCACCCAGCAGCCCGCGGCGACGGTCCCCGTGGGCACCGACGGCGACGGGTTGCCGGTGGGCATGCAGATCGTCGCGGCCCGGCACCGGGACGATCTCGTGCTGCGGGCCGCTCATGCGCTGTACGGGGCCGAGGCGGTCTCGGCCCCGCCGGTCACGGCCGTCGTGGCGTAGCGGCGCCACTCCGTCGTGGCGTCACTCCGTCACGCCGTCACTCCGTCACGCCGTCACGCCGTCACCGCGTCACGCCGTCACGCCGTCACGCCGTCACGCCGTCACGCCATCGTGGCGTCGCGGCAGCCCCTGGGGGCGGCGGCCGGGTCACGCCCTCCGGAAGGACAGCGTCTCGCCCGCCGCACCCGTCCGCCACAGGTCGTTGCAGGCCTCGGCCATCTGCTCCAGACCGTCCACGACCTGGCCCCAGACGGTCCCGGGCACCCAGCCCACGTCCCCGTTGAGCAGCAGGTTGTTGCGTTCGTAGAACAGGGCCAGGTCGACCACGGTGGTGCCGGGGCGCAGCTCGTGGTCGTAGCCGTAGGCCTTGGTGCCCAGTTCGGTGCCGGCGAAGGAGAAGTAGCAGAGGTCGCCCGGGATCGGGGTGACCGTCGGGTTTTCCAGTGGGGGTTCCGTGGAGGCGAAGGGCGGGAAGAGGGCGTAGATCTCGTTGCGCGCGTACTTGGCGTGGAAGACGTCCCCCGCGAGCGGCAGCGCCTCCCACACCGCCGTGCAGGTCAGGGGCGCGCGGTCGTCCAGCAGTCGTGCCGTGCAGTGCACGTCCCGCTTGTCGAGCGAGACGGTGACGAATCGATCGGCCATGAATCCAGGGTGCATACGACCGGTGCGCTTGGGTAGCCGCGCCGCCATGGCTCCACCACTTGGGAACGACGTGCACACGATCCGGTCGGATCAAAGACACAGCAGACGCTCGGTGCTCGCGGGGGTCGCGGCACTCGGTGCGGTGGGCGCGCTGGGTGCCACGGGCTGCACACGGGTGGCCTCGGCGTCCGGCGTCAAGGGCGGCGACCTGCTCGAACGGCTGCGCGCACAGGGCGTCGTACGGCTCGGGATCGCCGGTGAGATCCCCTTCGGGTACATCGACAAGGACGGCCGTCTCACCGGGGAGGCGCCGGAGCTGGCGAAGGCGGTGTTCAAGCGGCTCGGCGTGGACCGGGTGCAGCCGGTGCCGACCGAGTTCGGCTCGCTGATACCCGGGCTGAACTCCCAGCAGTTCGATGTCGTCGCCGCCGGGATGTACGTCAATCCCGAGCGCTGCGAGCAGGTGATCTTCGCGGATCCGGACTACCAGATGCTGGATTCGTTCATCGTCCGGAAGGGTAATCCGAAGGGGCTGCACACCTACCGCGACGTGGTGGAGAAGAAGGCGAAGTTCGCCACCGGCACCGGCTATGCCGAGATCCAGTACGCGGTGGAGGCCGGGTACAAGGAGAGCGACATCCTGATCGTCCCGGACCAGGTGGCCGGGCTGAACGCCGTCGAGGCCGGGCGCGTCGACGTCTTCGCCGGTACGGCGCTGACCACCCGCGAGGTGGTGAAGAAGTCCGCCGAGGCGGAGGCCACCGGGCCGTTCGCGCCGCTGGTCAAGGGCAAACCGCACGTCGACGGCGGTGCGTTCGCGTTCCGGTCGTCCGAGACGAAGCTGCGGGACGCCTTCAACGTGGAGCTGCGCAAGCTGAAGAAGAGCGGCGAACTGTTCCGGATCCTCAGGCCCTTCGGCTTCACGAAGTCCGAGATGACCGACCTCACCGCGAAGGAGCTGTGCGGCGGATGACCTCGGGACTGTGGGAACTCGTACTGAAGGGCGTCTGGACCACTGTCCAGCTGCTGGTGTCCGGCGCGCTGCTGGCCGCGGCGGTGTCCTTCGTCGTCGGCATCGCGCGCACCCACCGGCTGTGGGTCGTGCGCTTCGTCGCCGGCTTCTACACCGAGGTGTTCCGCGGCACCTCTGCGCTGGTGATGATCTTCTGGGTGTACTTCGTGGTACCCGTCGCCTTCGGCTGGCAGCTGGTGCCGATGTGGGCGGGCGCGCTGGCGCTCGGGCTGACGTACGGCGCGTACGGCTCGGAGATCGTGCGCGGCGCGCTCAACGCGGTCGACCCGGCGCAGAAGGAGGGCGGCATCGCGCTCGGCTTCACGCCCTGGCAACGGCTGAGGCTGATCCTGCTGCCGCAGGCGGTGCCGGAGATGGTCCCGTCCTTCTGCAACCTGCTGATCGAGCTGCTCAAGGGCACCGCGCTGGTGTCGGTCATGGGCATGGGCGATCTGACGTTCAGCGCCAACCTGGTGCGGCTGGCCCTGCAGCAGAGCGCGGAGATCTACACGTACGTGCTGCTGATCTACTTCGCGATCGCCTTCGTGCTCACGCGGCTGATGCGCGCTCTGGAGAAGCGTCTGAAGGCAGGGGTCGGCAGGGACGCCGGCACGTTCTCGGCGGCGCGTGAACTCAAGCGCGCACAGACGACCGGTGTCGGCGGAGGTGGGATCGCATGAAGTGGGACTGGAACGCCGTGAGCGACTTCATGCCGGAGTTCTGGCACGGGCTGCTGGTCACCCTGCAGATCCTGGTCCTGGGTTCGCTGCTGTCGTTCACCCTGGGACTGGTGTGGACGCTGCTGATGCGGACGCCGAGCCGATTCGTGCGCTGGCCCGTCGGGGTGGTCACGGAGTTCGTGCGCAACACTCCGCTGCTGGTCCAGCTGTTCTTCCTGTTCTATGTGCTGCCCGAGTGGGGCCTGACCTTCTCTGCGCTGGCCACCGGCGTCTTCGCGATCGGCCTGCACTACTCGACGTACACGATGCAGGTCTACCGGGCCGGTATCGAGGCGGTTCCGGTCGGTCAGTGGGAGGCGGCGACGGCGCTGAACCTGCCCCGGCGCCGGACCTGGACCGCGGTGATCCTGCCGCAGGCGATCCGCAGGGTGATCCCCGCCCTCGGCAACTACGTGATCGCGATGCTCAAGGACACGCCGATGCTGATGGTGATCACCGTGCTGGAGATGCTCGGGCGTGCCCGGCTCTTCTCCCAGCAGCACTTCCAGTTCACCGAGCCCCTGACCGTGATCGGGGTGGCCTTCATCCTCATCTCCTACCTGGCCTCCCTTCTTCTGCGAGCCCTGGAGCGACGCCTTGTCCGTTGAGACCCGTACGAAGTCGTCCGTCACCGACGCCCGGCCGGCCGAGCTGATCCGGCTGGACGGCGTCACCAAGCGCTTCGGCGCGAACACCGTCCTCGACCACCTGGACTTCTCCGTCGAGTCCGGCAAGCACGTGACCCTGATCGGCCCCTCCGGTTCCGGCAAGACCACGATCCTCAGACTGCTGATGACGCTCACCAGGCCGGACGAGGGCACGATCACCGTCGACGGGGAGCCTCTCTTCCCTGCGCCGGAGAAGCAGGTCCGGGAGGTCCGCAAGAAGATCGGGATGGTGTTCCAGCAGTTCAACCTGTTCCCGAACATGAGCGTGCTGCGGAACATCACCGAGGCGCCCGTGCAGGTGCTCGGCCTGTCCAGGGACGAGGCCGAGGCGCGCGCCCGGGAGCTGCTGGAGCTGGTGGGGCTCGCCGACAAGTGCGACGCGCGGCCCACCCGGCTCTCCGGCGGCCAGCAGCAGCGGGTGGCGATCGCCCGGGCGCTGGCGATGCGGCCGCGCGTGCTGCTGCTGGACGAGGTGACCTCCGCGCTCGACCCCGAGCTGGTCGCGGGCGTCCTCGATCTGCTCAGGGACATCGCACGCAGCACCGACATCACGATGCTGTGCGTGACCCACGAGATGGGTTTCGCCCGGGACATCTCCGACCAGGTGCTGATGTTCGACTCCGGGCGGGTCATCGAGTCGGGACCGCCGGAGAAGATCTTCAGCGAGCCGGAGCAGGACCGCACCCGGGAATTCCTCGGCGCGGTGCTGTGACACCGGGAAGGGGGGACGAAAGCAAGGACGGGAAGAGCCGAGGTCCGGGCGGTGGATGATGACTGTGGCATATGCCAGAGGGTCTTCACCGCAGCTGGGAAGGGCGCGGCGGGCACCACAATCTCGCCAACCCCCTCTCCCCAACGGCCCTTTGCCCGTTATCGTGATAGGGATCCACGACCGGATCTCGCGGCCACACACAGGCGAGCGCAGGGGGACACCGTGGCGCTGATGCACGAGCCGACCGCCCCGTACCACTCCGCCCAGGACGCGCTGCGCATATTGGAGACCGTGGCCCGTCACCCCGCCGGCGTCACGGACACCCAGCTGGCCCGCCGCACTGGCCTGCTCCCCGAGCGGCTGACCGCGCTGCTGCGCATGCTGCGCCGCGAGGGCTACGTCGAGCAGATCACCGACGGGGCGTACGTCACCGGCGACACCCTGCGCCGCCTCACCTCGACGCACGACCGCGAGCGGGCCATGCGCGACAAGCTCCAGCACACCCTGGACCGGCTGCGGGACTCGGTCGGCGCAGCCGTCTACATGAGCCGGTACGTGGACGGCGAGGTCAGGGTCACCCAGTACGCCGCCGGACCGGCCACCCCCGCGGTCAACGAGTGGGTCGACTTCCGCTACTCCGCCCACGCCACCGCCGTGGGCAAGAGCCTGCTGACCCAGCTGGACCACAACGCCCGCCGCGACCACCTCTCCCGGCACAAGATGGCCCGCCTCACCTCGCGCACCATCACCAGCGACAAGCTGCTGCTCTCCCGTCTGGAGTCCCAGCCGCCGACGGTGCCCGTCCTGGACCTGCAGGAGTACGCGATCGGCACGGTCTGCGCGGCCGTCCCGATCACCGCGGGTGCGTCGGTGGGCTGCCTGGCCCTGTCCCTACCGGTGGAGCACGCCCACCGCCTCCGCCAGGCCGCGGACACCCTCAACCGCAGCGCCGCACCGGTGCTGCTGTCCCTGACGATCTAGGAGCCACCGCGGGTGGTCACGAGCACCCCCGGGGACCGGGTAGTATTTTCTTCGTCGCCGGCCGCGAAGAGCGGAAGGCGAGAGTCACGCGCCGCTAGCTCAGTTGGTTAGAGCAGCTGACTCTTAATCAGCGGGTCCGGGGTTCGAGTCCCTGGCGGCGCACAATGACGATGGCGAGCCACGTCCGCATCACGCGGATCCGGCTCGCCATCGCTGTTATTGCGCGGCTGTGCCGCGCGCGGTGGGGGCTCCGCCACCCGCACCGCC
>NZ_JBFAET010000068.1:0-43351 GCF_040642095.1 Streptomyces sp. NPDC020362 | reverse complement strand
ACCGCACGGAGGGGGCGGACCGTTTGTGTCACGGGGCCGCGGCCCCGCGGGCCGGCCGTCACGCAGCGGGGTCGAACGGGCACTTGCCGCAGGCAGTGACCGGGAACGGATGGTCAATTTCCGGTTCGGGTCGCTCCTTTGGCGGGCGATCAGTAGCCTCAGCTCGAACACCGGATCGCCTGTCCGTGTCGCCTACGCCTTGGAGAGATACATGGAGCGTCCCGCCTGGGCCCCACGGAGCATCGACATCTCGGTGCCGAGCGTCTCGCGGATCTACGACTACTACCTGGGCGGATCGCACAACTTCGAGGTCGACCGGGAGGCGGCCCGCAAGGCGATGGAGTTCATGCCGGGTCTGCCGAAGATCATGCAGGCCAACCGGGCGTTCATGCGCCGGGCCGTGCGCTTCGCCGCCCAGGAGGGCATCACCCAGTTCCTCGACATCGGCTCCGGCATCCCGACGTTCGGCAACGTCCACGAGGTGGCGCAGGCCGCCGTACCGGGCGCCCGGGTCCTCTACGTCGACCACGACCCGGTGGCCGTTGCGCACAGCCAGGCGGTACTGCAGGGCCACGACGACGCCGACGTGATCGCCGCCGATCTGCGCAAGCCCCAGGAGATCCTCTCCGACCCCGTGCGGGAGCGTCTGATCGACCTGAATCGGCCAGTGGCCCTCCTGCTCGTTGCCATACTGCACTTCGTGGAAGACGCGGACGACCCCTACGGTGCCGTGGCGGAGCTGCGCGAGGCGCTCGCGCCCGGCAGCCTGCTGATCCTGACCCATGCCTCGTACGAGGGAATCCCGTTGGCACCGGAGCGGGCCGAGGGCGCGGTGGACGTATACAGGGACATTCGCAACCCGCTGATCATGCGCTCGCGTGACGAGATCGCGCGGTTCTTCGAGGGGTACGACATGGTGGAACCCGGACTGGTGCAGATGCCCCACTGGCGGCCGGAGTCGGCGCCGGAGGACGAGGATCCCTATGCCTTCTCCGGATTCGCCGGCGTGGGGCGTACGGCGTGAGCGCGGAGCCGGACGGGCCGGAGGGCAGACTGCGCCGTCTGACGACGATCTGGAGCCGGTCGCTCTTCCCGGTCACCTCCACGTCGCGCACCCGGGCGGAGTTCGAGGAGGAACTCCTGCCGCTCGCACGCCGGTTGAGCGTCCTGCTGCGGGCCCGCAGCTTCGACGCCGAGGAGGCGAAGGCGGTCGGTGCCGCCCTGGTCGGGGCGCACTGCACCGATCCCGAGGCGCTCACCCGCACCCTGGACTGCGTCGACGCCTATCTGGTGCTCTACTGCGGCGAGGACGGCCCCCAGGACGAACTGCGCATGCGTTCCTCGCGGTTGCAGCACGCGATGGCCGCCGGGTACGCGCAGGCGCTGCGCGAGCGCACCCTTGCCGAGCAGGAGGCCATCGCCCAGGCCGCGTTGCAGGCCCAGGGCGTCGTGGCACAGGCGCTGCACGCCAGCGAGGCGCGGTTCCGCGCCGTCTTCGAGGGCGCGGCCATAGGCATCGGTATCGCCGATCTGGACGGCAACGTCCTCCAGGTCAACGGTGCGCTGCTGCGCATGTTCGGGCTCTCCGAGCAGACCGTGCGCGGCCGCCGGGTGTTCGACTGGACCCACCCCGAGGACGCTCCCCATACCTGGAAGCTCTACGACGAGCTGGTGCGGGGCGAGCGCGAGCACTACCACGTGGAGAAGGCCTTCAACCGGCCCGACGGCACGGTCCTGTGGACCAACCTGACGGTCTCCCTGCTGCGTGACGCCGACGGCAGCCCGCAGTACCAGCTCGCGCTGATGGAGGACACCACCGAGCGGCGCCTGCTCCACCTCCGGCTGCGCTACGAGGCCACGCACGACGCACTCACCGGACTGCCCAACCGCACGCTGTTCTTCGAGCGCCTGGAGAAGGTGCTCAACGCGGGCGAGGGACAGCGCTTCGGCCTGTGCTACCTCGACCTGGACGGCTTCAAGACCGTCAACGACAGCCTCGGCCACGCGGCCGGTGACCGGCTGCTCGTGGAGGTCGCCGACCGGCTCCAGTCCTGCGCGACCGCGCCCGGCGAGATGGTCGCCCGGCTCGGCGGTGACGAGTTCGTGGCCCTGACCACGGGGCCCGGCACCGAGCGCAAGGTCGACGAACTGGCCGAACGCATCATGAGCGCGCTCATCACCCCGGTCAGCATCGACGGCCGGGACCTGCTGGTGCGCGGCAGCCTCGGCATCGTGGAGGGCCCGGCGGGCGAACGCACCGCCGCGGAGATCCTCCGCAGCGCCGACATCACCATGTACCGGGCGAAGTCGGCGGGCGGCAACCGCTCGGAACTGGCCGACCCCGAGGCCGACGCCCGCGCGATCACCCGGCACGGCCTCACCACCGCCCTGCCGACGGCCCTGGAGCGCGGCGAGTTCTTCATCGAGTACCAGCCCCTGGTGCATCTCGGTGACGGCAGCGTCCGCGGTGCCGAGGCGCTCGTGCGCTGGCTGCACCCGCAGCACGGCGTCCTGGGTCCCGACCGCTTCATCCCGCTCGCCGAGCACACGGGCCTGATCGTCCCGCTCGGCCGCTGGGTCCTGGAGGAGTCCATCCGCCAGGCCCGCGAATGGCGAGAACGCTATGGCGTGGAGACGACCGCAGGGCCCCTGCGCATCAACGTCAACCTGTCGCCCTGCCAGCTCAGCCATCCCGGCCTGGTCCAGGACACGGTGGACATCCTGGAACGCTCGGGCGTCACCCCGGACGCCCTCTGCCTGGAAGTCACCGAGTCGGCGCTGATCGGCGCCGACGACGATCTGCTCAAGCCCCTGCGCCGGCTCGCCGAGATGGGCGTCGACATCGCCCTGGACGACTTCGGCACCGGCTACTCCAACCTCGCCAACCTGCGCCGCCTCCCGGTGAGCATCCTCAAACTGGACCGCTCGTTCACCCAGGGCATGCAGCAGTTCCCGGCCGATCCCGTCGACCTGAAGATCGTCGAGGGCATCGTCTCCCTGGCCCACAGCCTCAACCTCGCGGTGACCGTCGAGGGCGTGGAGACGGGCGCCCAGGCCGAACAGCTCCGCATACTGGGCTGCGACACGGCCCAGGGCTGGTACTACGCGAGGCCGGGCCCACCGGAGAGGCTGCACGATCTGGCCCTGGTGGACGCGGTGGGGTGAGCAGCGGGGGTGTGGGGGCGCAGCCCCGCCACACAGGGGTGCGGGGCTGTGTCGATATGCGGCTCCGCCGCGCGGGCGCGAGCAACCACGAGCGACCCGCACCCCCCCATGGCGCGCTCCCGGCAGACGCAACCGGGAATGAAGCCTCCTCACCGCTCGAGCAGCATCCGCTGCAACTCCCGAGCGGCCCGAGGCGGAGCCACATCGCTGCGGTGAGCGAGCGCAATGGTCCGGTGCAGCCCCGGCCGTGCCAGCGGAGTGACCCGCAGCCCCCGCCCGGCCCGGGTCGCCACCATGCGCGGCACCACGGCGACACCGAGCCCCGCCCGCGCAAAACCCAGCACCGCGTCCATCTCGCCCCCCTCCACGGCGAACTCCGGCTCGAACCCCGCGGAGCGACACGCGGCGACGGTCAGCTCCCTGAGGTCGTAGCCGTGCCGGAACATCACCAGACGCTCGCCCTCCAGGTCCGCGATGCGCACGGCCCGGCTGCCCCGGCCGGGTGCCGGCACCTCGGGTGAGGACACCACCACGAGATCCTCCCGCAGCAGCTCCACCGTCGTCAGCGCGGGTGCGGGCGTCGGCAGCGGCAGCACGACCAGCGCGAGGTCCAGGGCGCCGCGCGCCAGCCCCCGCACGAGGTCGTGCGAGCCGCCCTCCTCGATCAGCAGCCGGATTCCGGGGTAGCGGTCGTGGAAGGCCCGCAGGACGTCGGGCAGCAGGCCCGTGCACAGGCTCGGCGTCGCCCCCAGCCGCACCCGCCCCCGCCGCAGCTGCACCAGTTCCTGCACCTCGTGCCGGGCCGTGTCCGCGTCGGCCAGGATCCGCCGGGCCAGTGGCAGCAGGGCCTCGCCCGCGTCGGTGAGCGTGATGTTGCCCCGGGCGCGCAGGAACAGATCGGCGCCCAGCTCCCGTTCCAGCGCCTTGATCTGCTGGGAGAGCGAGGGCTGGGCGACATGGACCACCTCGGCGGCCCGGGTGAAGTGCCGGGTCTCGGCGACGGCCACGAAGTACTGGAGCTGCTGGAACTGCATCCAGCCAGAATAGCCTCAGCCTATGGAAACGAGCTGGACCATCTCTTGGACCGATCAGGCCGTTCGGCCCTAGCGTTCTGTTCCATGGCTCTGGCAACGCGGACGGACCGACGGCCGTCCATGGCGCGCACGATGTGGGACAGCACCGTCGGCAAGAAGACGGTCATGGCCGTCAGCGGTCTGATCATGCTGCTGTACCTGGTCGTGCACATGATCGGGAACCTGAAGATCTACTTCGGGGCGGGCGAGTTCAACCACTACGCCCACTGGCTGCGCACCATCGGCGAACCGTTCATGCACTACGAGTGGACGCTCTGGCTCATCCGGATCGTCCTGGTCGTCGCCGTGGTCGCCCACGCCACGTCCGCCTACCAGCTCAGCCGCCGTGACATCAAAGCGCGCCCGAGCAAGTACGTGCACAGGAAGCCGCGGGCCAGCTATGCGACCCGGACCATGCGCTGGGGCGGGATCATCCTCGGCCTGTTCATCGTCTGGCACATCCTCGACCTGACCACCGGCACCGTGCACTCCGGCGGCTTCCAGGAGGGCCACCCGTACCAGAACGTGGTCGACACCTTCTCCACCTGGTACGGCGACGTCATCTACATCGTCGCGATGCTCGCGCTCGGCCTGCACGTCCGGCACGGCTTCTGGAGCGCCGCCCAGACCCTCGGCGTCGGCAGCCGCACCCGCGACCGCGCCCTGAAGACCATCGCCAACGTCCTCGCACTGCTGCTCACGGCCGGCTTCGTCGCCGTACCCGTGGGCGTCATGACCGGAGTGGTGAGCTGACCATGACCTACACCCACTACACGACCGGTGAGCCGGTCGTCGACACCAAGGCCCCCTCCGGCCCCGTCCACGAGCGCTGGGACAAGCGCCGCTTCGAGGCCAAGCTGGTCAACCCCGCCAACCGGCGCAAGCACACGATCATCGTGGTGGGCACGGGTCTGGCCGGCGGCGCCGCGGGCGCCACCCTCGCAGAACAGGGCTACCACGTCGTCCAGTTCTGCTACCAGGACTCCCCGCGCCGGGCCCACTCCATCGCCGCACAGGGCGGCATCAACGCGGCGAAGAACTACCGCAACGACGGCGACTCCGTCCACCGTCTCTTCTACGACACCGTCAAGGGCGGCGACTTCCGCGCCCGCGAGTCCAACGTGCACCGCCTCGCCCAGATCTCGGTCGAGATCATCGACCAGTGCGTGGCCCAGGGCGTGCCCTTCGCCCGTGAGTACGGCGGGCTGCTCGACACCCGTTCCTTCGGCGGCGTCCAGGTCTCCCGCACCTTCTACGCCCGCGGCCAGACGGGCCAGCAGCTGCTCCTCGGCGCCTATCAGGCACTCTCCCGGCAGATCGCCGCAGGGAACGTGGAGATGCATCCGCGTACCGAGATGCTCGACCTGATCGTCGTCGACGGGCGGGCCCGCGGCATCGTCGCGCGCGATCTCGTCACCGGGAAGATCTCCACGCACTTCGCGGACGCGGTGGTGCTGGCCTCCGGCGGCTACGGCAACGTCTTCTACCTGTCCACGAACGCCATGAACTCCAACGCGACCGCCGTCTGGCGGGCGCACCGGCGCGGTGCCCACTTCGCCAACCCCTGCTTCACCCAGATCCATCCGACCTGCATCCCGCGCACCGGCGACCACCAGTCCAAGCTGACGCTGATGAGCGAGTCGCTGCGCAACGACGGCCGGATCTGGGTGCCGAAGGCCAAGGGCGACACCCGGCCGCCGCACCGGATCCCCGAGGACGAGCGCGACTACTACCTGGAGCGCATCTACCCCTCCTTCGGCAATCTGGTCCCGCGGGACATCGCCTCCCGTGCCGCGAAGAACGTCTGCGACGAGGGGCGGGGGGTCGGCCCCGGCGGACAGGGCGTCTACCTGGACTTCGCCGACGCGATCCGGCGCATGGGCCGGGCAGCCGTCGAGGCGAAGTACGGCAACCTCTTCGACATGTACCAGCGGATCACCGACGAGGATCCGTACGAGGTGCCGATGCGGATCTACCCGGCCGTGCACTACACGATGGGCGGCCTGTGGGTCGACTACGACCTGCAGACCACCGTCCCCGGCCTGTTCGCGATCGGCGAGGCCAACTTCTCCGACCACGGTGCCAACCGGCTCGGCGCGTCCGCGCTGATGCAGGGCCTGGCCGACGGCTACTTCGTGCTGCCGGCCACCATCAACGACTACCTGGCGCGCAACCCGCACCAGGACGCGGTGACCGACGAACACCCCGTCGTCCAGGAGGCGCTGGCCGAGACCGAGGACCGTCTCAACCTGCTCCTCGCGGTCGACGGCGACCGCACCCCCGACTCCTTCCACCGTGAACTCGGTGAACTCATGTGGGAGTTCTGCGGCATGGCCCGCACCGACTCGGGCCTGCGCAAGGCGCTGGAGCGCATCCCGCAGATCCGCGAGGAGTTCTGGCGGCGCATCAAGGTGCCCGGCACCGGCGAGGAGTTCAACCAGTCGCTGGAGAAGGCCAACCGCATCGTCGACTATCTGGAGCTCGCCGAGCTGATGTGCCTCGACGCGCTGCACCGCGCCGAGTCCTGCGGCGGCCACTTCCGCGAGGAGTCCCAGACGCCGGACGGCGAGGCGGCCCGCAAGGACGAAGAATTCTCCTACGCCGCGGCCTGGGAGTTCACGGGCACCGGCGAGGCGCCCACCCTGCACAAGGAAGACCTGGTCTTCGAGTACGTCCACCCCACCCAGCGGAGCTACGCATGAAGCTCACCCTGCGCGTCTGGCGTCAGAAGAACGCCGACGCCGACGGCGCGATGTCCACGTACGAGGTGGACGGCATCTCGTCCGACATGTCCTTCCTGGAGATGCTGGACGTTCTCAACGAGCAGCTCATCCTCGCCGGGGAGGAGCCCGTCGCGTTCGACCACGACTGCCGCGAGGGGATCTGCGGGGCGTGTTCCCTCGTCATCAACGGCGAGGCGCACGGCCCCGAACGGACCACCACCTGCCAGCTGCACATGCGGTCCTTCGAGGACGGCGACACCATCGACATCGAGCCGTGGCGGGCGGCCGCGTTCCCGGTGATCAGGGATCTGGTGGTCGACCGGTCCGCGTTCGACCGGATCATCCAGGCCGGGGGATACATCACCGCGCCGACGGGGTCCGCGCCGGAGGCGCACTCCACGCCCGTGCCGAAGCCGGATGCCGACTTCGCGTTCGAGCACGCGGAGTGCATCGGCTGCGGGGCGTGCGTGGCCGCGTGTCCGAACGGCGCGGCGATGCTGTTCACCTCCGCCAAGGTCAACCACCTCAATGTGCTGCCCCAGGGGGCGCCCGAGCGGGAGACGCGGGTGCTGGACATGGTGGCGCAGATGGACGCGGAGGGGTTCGGCGGGTGCACGCTGACGGGTGAGTGTGCGACTGCGTGTCCCAAGGGGATCCCGCTGGTGTCCATCACGAGCATGAACAAGGAGTGGCTGCGGGCCAACCGGAAGGTGGGCAAGAGGTAGCGCCGCCACCGGGGTGCGGGGGCGTTGTGGCTGGTCGCGCCCGCGCGGCGGAGCCGCTGTCGATGCAGCCCCGCGCCCCGGCGGGGCGCTTCAGTGAACGTTCGCCGAAGAGTGGCGGACGGGCGGGGCCGGGAGCGGTGCTCCTTCCGGCCCCGTCTGGTTTTCCTGCGACACCCCCACCCACGCCGTTCAACAAGCCCACACCCACTCTCCGGTCCTCGGTCACGTGCAGGCCAACCGGCGTCGGAAGAACAGGACAGGCAGCCCGGACCGACGGTCTGCCGTATCCGCCGACCCCGGCCCGTGACCATGGAGAGAGCCATGACCGGCGTCACCACGCTCGACCGTCCTCCGCAGCCCGAGGCACCCACCCGCTACACCGTCACCCTCGCCCGCGACGAGGCCGACGTCCGTGCCGCGCAGCGGCTGCGGCACGACGTCTTCGCGGGGGAGATGGGCGCTCTGCTGGCCACCCCGCAGCCGGGCCTCGACGTCGACCCCTTCGACGCGTACTGCGACCACCTGCTGGTGAACGACACCGTGACCGGGCAGGTCGTCGGCACCTACCGGCTGCTGCCGCCCGAGCGGGCCGCCGTCGCCGGCCGGCTGTACTCCGAGGGCGAGTTCGACCTCGCCCGGCTCGACGGGATCCGGCCCGGGCTGGTCGAGGTCGGCCGTTCCTGTGTGCACCCCGACCACCGCGACGGCGCGGTCATCGGCCTGATCTGGGCCGGGATAGCCCGCTACATGGTCGACCGGGGCCACGAGTGGCTGGCGGGCTGCTGCTCCGTGCCGCTGGCCGACGGCGGCACGCTGGCCACCGGCACCTGGGAGCGGGTGCGCGCCAAGCACCTGGCGCCCGAGGAGTACCGGGTACGGCCCCTGCTGCCGTGGGTCCCGAACACCGACGTTCCTGCCGGGCACACACCTCATCCCGCGCCCACCCGCACCGAGCTTCCGGCCCTGCTGCGCGGCTACCTGCGGCTCGGCGCCTGGGTGTGCGGTGAGCCCGCGCACGACCCGGACTTCGGGGTCGCCGACCTGTACGTGCTGCTCTCGATGCGCCGGGTCAACCCGCGCTATCTGAAGCACTTCCTCTCCCTCGTGCCGGCCTGATGAGCGTCTGGCTGCCCAGCGCGCCCTGCACTCCGGGCGCCTGTGTGGAGCCGGCCGCGCCCGCCGCGGCCGTACCCCGGGCCGTGCTGCGGATCACCACGGTCGCAGCCCTGGTGCTGGCCGGGATCATGCTGTCCCCACTCGGCGGGAGGATCCCCGCCGAGTGGGTCAGGCGGTGGTGCCGGACGATCGTGCGGGCCATGGGGGTCCGGGTGCGCTTCACCGGCACCCCCGCACCCGACGGCGGGCTGCTGCTGGTCGCCAATCACGTCTCGTGGCTGGACATCCCGTTGCTGGCCGCCGTACGCCCTGCCCGGATGCTCGCCAAGACCGAGGTCCGGCAGTGGCCCGTGGCGGGGGCGCTGGCCGCACGCGGCGGGGCACTGTTCATCGAGCGCGACCGGCTGCGCGCCCTGCCCGGCACGGTCGCCCGGATCGCCGCCGCCATGGCCGAGGGCGCGGCCGTGGTCGCCTTTCCCGAGGGCAGCACCTGGTGCGGGCGGGCGCACGGCCGCTTCCACCGGGCCGTCTTCCAGGCCGCGCTGGACGCGGGTGTGCCGGTGCAGCCGGTCCGGCTGCGCTACCGGCAGGAGGGCAAAGGGGCCGCGAGCACCGCGGCCGCGTTCGTCGGCGAGGACACCCTGCTCGCCTCCCTGTGGCGGGTTGCCCGCGCGCGCAATCTGGTGGCCGAGGTGGACATACGCCCGGTGATACCGCCCGGTGCCCATCCCGACCGCCGGGCCCTCGCCCGTGCCGCCCAGCCGACCACGGACGAACCGAGCTGGACACACACGGCGCTGGTCTCCGTCACCGGTCCTTCTCCACATGCGGCGTGAGCAGGTCCACGCCGTGGCCGTGGCCGGGTCGGTCACGGGCCGGCGCAGAGGGGAGTCACCGCCGCCGCTGACTTCGTGAACGCCTGTTCGTCTTCTTGGGCTGTGTGCGTGCGGTCGTGGGCGGGCTGTGCCGGCCTTCCGAGGCGGTGTCCGGCTGCACGCGTACGGACACGAGTGCCGCAGCGAGGAGACCCTTCCCGCCGACGTCGGCCAGCCGCTCGGCGAGGAGAGCGGGTGACGAGACCAGCCGGTGGTGTGCGGCGCCGTCGTGCAGGTCGAAGCCGAAGCCGTAGTAGACGATGACGGTCTGCCGGGTACGCGCGGCCTTGAGCCACTGGCCGGACGCGCGCACGCCGGCGCGGGCCAGAACCGTACCGTCCTCGTGCTCCAGAACGAGTTCCTGGCCGGTCAGCGTCAGGGAGATGTGCGTGGCCGAGGGAACGCTGGAGTGTTCTCCGAACAGGCGCCGGAAACCCTTGCCGCACGCGCGATGGATCTGCAGCTCGGTCGTCTTGCCGGACGCGGTGGAGGTGGCACCCAGCATGGTGTCCGGTTCGAGGAACGCCAGGGCGCGGGGACCGGGGACGATGCGGCGCAGCTCCGGGAGCATCACCTCGACGTTGGAGGTTCCCGCCAGAGCGGAGTAGGCAGGGTCGGAGGACACGACCAGGTGCCCGCGGCACCGGGCCGCTTCGTACGCGTCGCGGATCACGGGGTCCGCGAGGAGTTGCTCGCCGGCGGTGGTGATGACGGCTTCGCTCTGAGCCTGGTGGCTGCGGTGCGCGGCCTCTCCGAACATGATCGACAGGCGTGGCAGGAGCCCCTGGTAGATGCGCTCCCACACGTCGGCCGGGTCGTAGGGATCGGTGAACGTCTTGTCCGTCAGCTGCCGCATCAGATGCAGCGGAGCGGAGCCCGCCCGGTCCGAGCTGCACGCCAGCCACATGCCGTGGACCACCTGAAGCAGCAGGAATCGCGCGTGGTCCGTCGCCGTTTCCAGCGCCGGGCTCTCGTCGATGCCCGTCTCCTCCAGCAGCCGGCCGAGGAACTCGACCGCCTGTCGGTCACCCGTGGTCACCCACTGCCATGCGGCGGCGCAGCCGGCGTTGTGCACGAGGCGGTGCACGGAGAACCCGTGCAGCGTACGAGGTCCGGCGTAGGGCAGGAAGTCGGACAGTGCGGCGTTGGCCTCCTGCCACTTGTCCTGCCGGACGTACGCCTCGACGAGCAGGCGTTTCAATTCGGCGGCGGACACCGTCCAGGGGCTGGTGGTGGCAAGCGCCGCGGTCGCGGCGTGTTCGGCGCGCTCGCCGTCGCCCTCGCTCAGCAGGTCCGAAATGTTCATGAGGTCGCGCGCGGCCTGGGACTTCACCGTGTCCGCTGCGGCATCCGTCACCGGTGCGAGCGCCTCCAGGAGGTCGGCGAGTCCCGCGTGGTGGGCCATGCGCAACTGGGTCTGCACCACGAGCCTCGTACCGGTGGCCAGATCGATCGCGTCCGGCGCCGGCGGCGTGGGCAGGGTGAGCAGGTACGTCAGCACCCTGCCCACGTGGTCGGCCATGCGGTCGCCCGCGTCGGCGGGCTGGCGCAGCTGTACGACATGGGCCAGCAGGTATTCGACCTGGGCGGTCACACCAGGATCGGGATCCCCTGCCTGGGCGAGCCGTACCCGTTCCTGTGCCAGCAGCCGTTCGGCCGTCTCGTACCGGCCGTGTGCGAGGTGGAACGCCGCGAGATTCCCCATGAGCAGGCAGGTGCGGAGGTCCGCGATGCCGGCGTCCTCGATGTGTCCGACCAGGGCGGTGGCGTGCTGGGAAAGTTCCCACGCGCGTTCTGCATGGCCGGCCTCGATCGCGCCGAGGAGCCATCTGTCGGTATGACCGGCCGCCTGCGGGAGGGCCCGGGACGCCGTTCGTGAGAGCTGAAGGTGCCGGGCGAGGACCTCCTGCAGCACCGCGTTCATCGAGACGGTGTCCTCGCTGCCCGCAAAGGGCTCGTGGCGGGCGGGCAGCGGTTCGTCGTGGCGCACCAGAGAGACGTTGGTCAGCTCACGGAACACCTCCCGGACCGGATGCTCGGCCTCGTCGAACACCAGCCGGCCCGGAGACGGCGGCAGCTGATCGGTGCCGACGAGTGCGCACGCCAGAGCCAGGTGAACGGGTGCACGACGCGGAGCCAGCCGGCACAGAGCCGCCAGAGCGGCCAGTGTGGGTTCCGCGAGATCCCTGGTGCGGGCGCTGTCCACCAGTCGTTCCACACTGAGTGCGACGGCGGCGGCCAGGGTGCGGGGATAGCCCGGCGGAACCGCTTCCTCGTCGTCGGCGGCCCTGCGCAGCAGCGTGTCGGCATAGGCGCCCAGCCGCTCCACTCCGACACGGCAGCTGACGAGATAGCCACAGGCCACTTCGATGGCCAGCGGCCAGCACTCCAGCGTCTGCGTCAAGTGCTCCACCGTCTCGGCATGTTGCGCCGCCTCGCTGTCCGACAGCCCCAGGCGCAACCGCGTCAGCTCCACCGCCTGATCGCCGCGCATGGCGCCCAGCTCGACAAGGCCGCGGGCCTCACGCCAGTTGCCGCCCAGTGATGTCACGACGACCGCACCGCGTCCCCGGCGGGGCACCCAGGCCCGGGCGGTCCTGGCCGTCGCGTCGTCGAGCACCATCAGCCATGGCCCGGGCAGCGACTGGAGCTGAGCATGCACCCGCTCACGCAGCAGTCGCGGGTCCGTGACCTCCACCGGCTCGCCCGCCCCGGTCAGATGGCCCAGCACCCGGGCGAACGACGAGATCAGTGCCTCCTCCGTCTCCGCCTCGACCCAGAAGACGGCGTCATATCGAAAGGCATGCTCTGCGACGTACGCAGCGGCCAGGCTCGACTTGCCCAGTCCCGACAGGCCGGTGATCACACACACCGGCACGCTGCCGGAGTCCTCGGCGGACGGGGTGACCAGTGCCTCGACCCGGCCGAGCAGGTCCGGCCGCGCCACCTCGGGAACCCTTGGCACCGGCCCGTACAGCAAACCGAAGTCCTGTCGCCCCACGGCGGCGAACAGCTCCTCGTCCTCCGTCAGCAGCAACCGCCGGAAGTCGTCCACCGGCCAGTGGGCCAGGCCGGGATCGGCCGCTCGGCGCATGACCTCGGCCACGAGGTACCCCAGTACGAAGCCGCCGGACCTGCTGGACAGGCCAAGACCGCCTTGCCCCCGCCGACTTCGCAGCACATCGTTGAGTTCCTCACGCAGCTGCGCCTCACTGCGCGGATCGAACTCGACACGTGCCCGGCCCAACCGCTCCCACTGCTGTGCCGACAGTGCCCTGCACAGCCCCCAGGCGGCCGGGGACCGCTCCAGCAGCGTCTCGATCTCTCTCTGCAGAACGGGGATGTCGCAGCCGTGCCGCCGCAGTATCTGCGCAAGCCGCAGGCACTTCTCGTCGGGTGAGGCCGACGTGATCAACCGGTATTCGCGGGCGTCGAATCCGGTGACGAGGTGCACCAGCACCGCCACGGCCTCTCGGGCCCGCACCGTACGCGTCGGGCCCGCGCTCTTGACCTGCACCGCCATCAACGAGTTGCCGTCCCGGTCGACCAGGTCGAAGTCGACGCAATCCGCATGGGCGACCGTGGCCGGATCCGCGGGTCCCTCTACGCGGCACGCGGCGACGGGGCCTTGGCCGAGCCCGGCCAGCAGCGCCTCCACGGTGCGCAAGTACTGGTACTGAAACCCGCGAGCAGCGATCCGGCCGCCGTCGACCACCATGCGTCCCTCCCCGATTCACAACTGGTCGATCATCAGGTTAGAGAGAGCCACTGACAACGGCTTGTCCCCCAGGGCGTGTTGCCCGGGTGCGTACGGCCGGCATCCCGCGAATCCCGAAGCACACCCGAGGAACGTCAGGGCATGACCCGCGCCAGATAGGGCGCCGTCGTGCTGCTCTCCGCCCGTGCCACCCGCTGCGGGGGCCCGGCCGCGACGATGCGGCCGCCCCGGTCGCCGCCGCCTGGGCCCAGGTCGATCACCCAGTCCGCCTCGGCGACCACCGTCATGTCGTGCTCGACCACGACGACCGTGTGACCGGCCTCGACGAGCCCGTGCAGCCGGTCCATCAGCACCTCGACGTCGGCCGGGTGCAGCCCGGTCGTCGGCTCGTCCAGCAGGTAGAGGGTGTGGGCGCGGCGGCCGCGCTGCAGCTCGCTCGCCAGCTTGATGCGCTGGGCCTCACCTCCGGACAGCTCGGTCGCGGGCTGGCCCAGGCGCAGATAGCCGAGCCCCACGTCCACGAGCGTGCCCAGGCTGCGGGCCACGGCCGGGGTGTCGGCGAAGAACCCGGCGGCCTCCTCGACGGTGAGGTCCAGGACCCCGGCGATGTTCCGTCCCCGGTACGTCACCTGGAGCGTCTCGGGGTTGTAGCGGGCGCCGCCGCACTCCGGGCACGGCGCGTAGGTGCTCGGCAGGAACAGCAGCTCGACGCTGACGAACCCCTCGCCCTGGCAGGTCTCGCAGCGACCTCCCGCCACGTTGAAGGAGAAACGCCCGACCCCGTAACCGCGCTCCTGTGCCACCTCGGTGGCGGAGAACACCTTCCGTACGACGTCGAACAGGCCCGTGTAGGTGGCCAGGTTGGAGCGCGGAGTGCGCCCGATCGGCCTCTGGTCCACCCGGACCAGACGGCCCACCCCGTCCAGGTCCTCGGTCAGCTCGCCGATGAGCGTGGACTTCCCGGAACCGGAGACCCCGGTGACGGCGGTGAACGTGCCGAGCGGGAACCGGGCCGTCACCGCGCGCAGGTTGTGCCGCGTCACGGGGCCCACCGTCAGCCAGCCCCGCGGCTCGCGCACCTCGCGTGCCGGGCCCGGCGCCTCGTCGAAGAGATGGCGGGCCGTGGCCGACTCCGCGACCGAGGCCAGTTCGGCGACCGGGCCGCTGTACAGCACCCGCCCGCCGTGCTCGCCCGCGCCGGGACCCACGTCCACCAGCCAGTCGGCGCCGCGCACCACCTCCAGGTGGTGTTCCACCACGAACACCGAGTTGCCGGCCGCCTTCAGCCGGTCCAGCACCGTGAGCAGGGCCTCGGTGTCCGCGGGGTGCAGTCCCGCCGACGGCTCGTCCAGCACGTACACCACACCGAACAGCCCCGAGCGCAACTGGGTGGCCAGCCGCAGCCGTTGCAGCTCGCCCGCCGACAGGGTGGGGGCGGCCCGGTCCAGGCTGAGATAGCCGAGGCCCAGCTCCACGACCGGCGCGATCCGGGACCTGAGGTCCTCGGTGAGGACACGTGCGGTCTCCGAGCCGCCGTGCAGCACCGGGGCCAGGTCGGTCAGCGGCAGCGCGGCCAGTTCGGCGATGGTCCGGCCGCCGAAGGTCACCGCCAGCGCCTCGGGCCGGAGCCTGCTGCCGCCGCACACCGGGCAGGGCGCGCCGGTCAGGAAGCGCTCCGCCTTCGCCCGCAGCGTGGCGGACTTGGTGTCGGAGAACGTCTTCATCACATACCGGTGCGCGCTCATGTACGTGCCCTGGTAGGGCCGTTGGATCCGGTCGGCGTCCCGGACCGGATGGACGGTGACGACCGGCTGCTCGTCCGTGAACAGGATCCATTCCCGCTGCTCGGCGGGCAGTTCGCGCCAGGGCCGGTCCACGTCGTACCCGAGCGTGTCGAGGATGTCGCGCAGGTTCTTGCCCTGCCAGGCACCCGGCCAGGCGGCGATCGCGCCCTCGCGGACCGACAGCGAGGGGTCGGGGACCAGCAGTTCCTCGGTGGTGCGGTGCACCTGGCCGAGGCCGTGGCACTCCGGGCAGGCGCCGGCCGCCGTATTGGGGGAGAACGCGTCCGAGTCGAGCCGCTCGGCGCCGGGAGGGTAGTCACCGGCGCGTGAGAACAGCATGCGCAGGGAGTTGGAGAGGTTGGTGACCGTGCCCACCGAGGAGCGCGAGGTCGGGGACGAACGGCGCTGCTGCAGGGAGACCGCGGGCGGCAGACCGGTGATCTCACCGACCTTCGGCGCCCCGACCTGGTGGATCAGCCTGCGCGCGTACGGCGCGACCGACTCGAAGTAGCGCCGCTGCGCCTCCGCGTACACGGTGCCGAAGGCCAGGGACGACTTCCCCGAGCCGGACACGCCGGTGAACACGGCCAGGACGTCCCGGGGGATGTCCACGTCGACGCCCTTGAGGTTGTGCTCGCGGGCGCCGCGGACGCGGACGTACGGATCATGGGGGCTGTGCATCGGGGGGAACTCCGTACGGGGCCTGCCGGGCGGGGACAAACCCCGCGATTCTAGCCAGGGGCCGTACGGCGGCAGGGGCCGCCCCCGCTGCTACTGCTGCGGAGGCCGGTTCGGGTCCTGCGGCCTGGTGCCCAGCTCGTCCCGCAGCTTGTCCTGGGCGGTGTCGACCTGCGACTTGTACTTGTTGCCGGTGCGCTGGTCGACGTAGTCGCCGCCCTTGTCGATGCCCTTGTCGGCCATGTCTTCGTGGCCTTTGAGCATGCCCTTGATCTTGTCCATGAAGGACATGGCAGCCCTCCTCGTCACTTGAGGCTTCCACTCCCAGCGTCTCCGGTACGGGCCCGGTTCGCATCTTGTGCCCCGGAGCCCGCGCCGGTGCAGGGATGGGCTGTTTGTGCCAGTTTGGGTACACGGGCGCCGGCCCTGCCCGACACGGACGCCTGCCCGCCTCCAGAAAGGCCCGCCCCCATGAGCACTCCAGGTTTCGGCTTCGGACGCAGCCCGTTCGAGGAGTTCGACGAGTTGATGTCCCGGTTCTTCGGCGGCGGGCCGGCCGCGTCCGCCCGTCGGCCCCAGCGCGTCGACATCGGCAGTCTGCTCTCCGAACGGGCCCGTGACCTGGTGGCCGAAGCCCGGGACATCGCGGCCGCCGAGGGCAGCGAGGAACTCGACGCCCGGCACCTGCTCGCCGCCGCCACCTACAACGACTCCACCCGGCGGCTGCTCACCGAGGCGGGCGCCGACCCGGACCGCATCCGCGAGCAGCTCGGCACCGGCACCGGAGGCGGGGAGAAGACCGATCCCACCACGCTCACCCCGTCCGCCAAGCGCGCCCTGCTCGACGCCTACCAGATCTCCCGTGCCGAGGGCGACTCGTACATCGGCCCCGGCCATCTGCTGCGGGCGCTCGCCGCCAACCCGGAGTCGGCGGCCGGGCAGACGCTCGGCGAGGGCGGCTGGGAGCCGGCCAGGCTGCCCGTCGAGGGAGCGGGCGAGCGGAAGAAGCCCAGCAGCACGCCGACCGTGGACGAGTACGGCCGCGACCTCACCGAGGACGCCCGGGCCGGCCGCCTGGACCCGGTGATCGGGCGCGACGAGGAGGTCGAGCAGACCATCGAGGTCCTCTCCCGGCGCAGCAAGAACAACCCCGTCCTGATCGGCGACCCCGGCGTCGGCAAGACGGCCGTGGTCGAGGGCATCGCCCAGCGCATCGTCGCCGGTGACGTGCCCAAGACCCTGGAGGGCAAGCGGCTGGTCTCGCTGGACCTGGCGGGCCTGGTGGCGGGCACCAAGTACCGGGGCGAGTTCGAGGAGAGGCTGAAGAAGCTGCTGGACGAGGTGGGCGAGCACGGTGACGAACTGGTGCTGTTCCTGGACGAGCTGCACACCGTCGTCGGAGCCGGGGGCGGCGGCGACGGCGCCCTGGACGCGGGCAACATGCTCAAGCCGCCGCTGGCCCGCGGCGAGCTGCATCTGATCGGCGCGACGACCGTGGACGAGTACCGCAGGCACATCGAGAAGGACGCCGCCCTGGAACGCCGCTTCGCCCCGATCCTGGTCGGCGAGCCCACCGTGGACGACACCATCGAGATCCTGCGCGGCCTGCGCGACCGGTACGAGGCCCACCACCAGGTCCGCATCACCGACGAGGCGGTCGTCGCCGCGGCCGAGCTGTCCGACCGGTACATCACCTCCCGCTTCCTGCCCGACAAGGCCATCGACCTGATGGACCAGGCCGCTGCCCGGGTCCGGCTGCGGGCCAAGACGCCCCAGGCGGACACCCGCGAGACCGAGGACCGCATTGCCGCCCTGAACAGGGAGAAGGACCAGGCGGTCGCCGACGAGGAGTACGAGCGCGCCAAGGACCTGCGCGACCGGATCAGGGAGGCCGAGGCCGAGCTGGCCGCGGCGGGCAAGGCGGAGGACCACGCCCCGAAGGTCACCGCCGAGGACATCGCCCAGGTGGTCTCCCGGACCACCGGCATCCCGGTGTCGCAGCTCACCGAGGAGGAGCGGGAGCGCCTGATGAAGCTGGAGGAGCACCTGCACGAGCGGGTCGTGGGCCAGGACGAGGCGATCACCGCCGTCGCCCGCGCGGTACGCCGCGCCCGCGCCGGCATGAGCGATCCCAACCGGCCCATCGGCAGCTTCCTCTTCCTCGGCCCGACCGGCGTCGGCAAGACCGAACTGGCCCGTGCCCTGGCGGCCGCCCTCTTCGGCGACGAGAGCCGCATGATCCGCCTGGACATGAGCGAGTTCCAGGAGCGGCACACGGTCTCCCGCCTGGTCGGGGCGCCTCCCGGATACGTCGGCCACGAGGAGGCCGGCCAGCTCACCGAGGCGGTGCGCAGGCAGCCGTACACCGTCCTGCTGCTGGACGAGGTGGAGAAGGCGCACCCGGACGTCTTCAACACCCTGCTCCAGCTCCTGGACGACGGGCGGCTCACCGACTCCCAGGGCCGCACGGTCGACTTCAAGAACACCGTCGTCATCATGACGTCGAACATCGGCGCGGACCGCATCCTGGCTGCCGGCACCGAGGACTACGCCAAGGTCCGCGACGCCGTCATGCCCGCCCTCCAGCAGCACTTCCGGCCGGAGTTCCTCAACCGCATCGACGAGATCATCGTCTTCCGCGGCCTGGACCGTACCCAGCTGCGCCAGATCGTCGACCTGCTGCTGGAGCACACGCGGCGCCGCCTGCACGCCCAGGACGTCACGATGGAGGTCACCGACGCGGCCGCCGAACTGCTCTCGAACCTCGGCTACCAGCCCGACTTCGGCGCCCGCCCGCTGCGCCGCACCATCCAGCGCGAGGTGGACGACCGCCTCGCCGACCTGCTGCTCTCCGGCGAGCTGGGGCCGGGCGACCGGGCGGTGGTGGACGCGGCCGACGGCTCCGTGGTGATCCGCGCGGACAAGCCGGCCGGGGTGGAGGGCTGAGCCGCCCGGCCGCGGGGCGCCCACTTCCCTCGGGCACTCCTCACGCCGGTCTCGACGGCACGGCGATCACGGGGCAGCGGGCGTGGTGCAGCACTCCCTGGCTGACCGAGCCCAGCAGCATGCCGGTGAAGCCCCCGCGGCCCCGGGTCCCGACCACCAGGCCCAGCGCGTCGGCGGAGGCTTCGGCGAGCACCTGCACGGGATGCCCGACCACCAGTTCGTGGTGCAGTGCCACCTCCGGGTAGCGGGCCTGACGGCCGGCCACGGTCTCGGAGAGCAGCCGACGGGCCTCCTCCTGCGGGGCGTACTCGTCGAAGATCCTGAGCGGACCCGTCTCCCAGGCACAGAGGGCCCGTAGACCGGCGCCGTGCAGGGCGGCCTCTTCGAACGCCACGTCGACCGCGGCGGCCGAGTGCTCGCTGCCGTCGACGCCGACGACGTAGTACGCGGGCTCCCGTGGAGTGTGCTCCGGCTCGGGCACGACGACCACCGGGCACTGCGCGTGGGCCATGACGGGAATGGCGATCGAGGCGGAGCCGAACACCTCCTGGGCCCGGCTCAGGTGCCGCGAGCCCAGCACGACGGCCGTGGCGTCGCGGCTCTGCTCCCGCAGCACCCACACGGGGTCACCCTCCGCGAGCACGGCGTCCACCTCGACCTCCGGGTGCCGTGCCATGACGAAGTCCACGGCTTCGTCGAGCACCTGCCTTCCGGCCTTGTGCAGCTCATCGTTCCATCCCTCCCAGGACGGCGGGACCTCTCGCCCCCGATAACCCCTGGTCGGCACGCCCTCGGCGTGGACCGTACGCAACGGCAGCCGACGGCGGGCGGCAGCGTCGGCAGCCCAGGCCAGGGCCATCCGCCGGCCGGGATCCGGCTCGAGGCCCACCACGACCGGCCGACGAGCACCGGGCCCGGGCACGACGGCCTCCGATGCCCGGTCGTTCTTCCTCGATTCTTCGGGAGCGGACATCTCGCTCGCCTCCTTGGGCGGTGGCGCAAAACGGTCCGACGCTCCCATGGAAGCCCCGGAGCGGCCGGGATTCCAGGGCCATTGGTCCTCGCCCCGTCCCCGTGGACCGGTCATGGTGAGTCCCCGGCCCCCTCGGGAACACCGCCTAACGCACCTCCGCCCCCCGGGTGAGGTCGAACTCCACGTCCACCACTCCCTCGACGGCCCGCACCAGACGCGCGGCCACGGGGACCAGCGCGGTGTCGCGGACCTGGCCCGTCAGCGTGGCGACGCCGTCGTGCACGTCCACCTGGATGACCGAGGACGTCAGCGGGAAGAGGTACGACACGACGTCACGCCGGATCTCCTCGGCGATGTCCTGGTCGTCGCGCAGGAAGACCTTGAGCAGGTCGGCGCGGCTGATGATGCCCTCCAGCAGGCCGGTTGCGTCGACCACGGGCAGCCGCTTGACCTTCTCGCGCGCCATGATCCGCGCGGCCTCGGCCAGGGTGGCGTTCGCCCGGACGGTGACGGCGGGCGAGGACATCAGGTCTCCCGCGGTGACCGCACCGGCCTTGGCCACGTCGGCGGGCCGGCGCAGCAGCGCGTAGCCCTCCTCGGGGCTGTCCCGGAGCTCCTCCGTGGGCAGCAGGTCGGCCTCCGAGACCACGCCGACGACCCGGCCCTCGCCCTCGAGCACGGGCAGGGCACTGACCTGCCAGTCCTGCATCAGCTCCACGATCACCTTGAAAGAGGCCCGCCGGCCGACCGAGGCGACGGTGTGGGTCATGACATCGCTGACGATGTACGGGGTGCCGTACATGGTTGCCCCCTATGGTCCTCGGCGGGCGGTCCTGCCGCTTCCAGCGTGTGCCGGTGGGAGGGGCGGGGAAAGGGGTCCCTCGGCCCCCGGACGGGCCGTTCGGCCTCCCCGCTGTCCCGGCTCCCGTCGGTCGGTCGGCCGAGGTCACCGGCCACGGCACCAGACCCGGTACGCGTCCACCGCGGTGGGCAGTGTCGGGAAGATGCGATCGGCGCCCACGGAGTCCGCAAGGCCGTATGCCCGCAGGTCGTCCAGCAGATCCTGCTTGACCCGGGCGAGGGCGAACACGATGCTGCGCCCCGTGAGCTCCCGGCGCAGGTCGTCCACGGCGTCCAGGGCCGTGATGTCGACCTCCACATTGGCCTCCGTGTTCAGGACGAACCAGCGAACGGGCTCGGTCTGTTCGTCGACCGCGGCCAGTGCCCGGCGCCGGAAGTCCTCCGCGTTGGCGAAGAACAGGGGCGAGTCGTAGCGGTACACGAGCAGCCCCGGGACCGTGCGTGCCTGCGGATAGTCGTCGACGTCGTGCATCCCCGCCACCCCGGGCACCAGGCCCTCGATCGCGTCGTGCGGCCGTGCCACCCGGGTCAGCAGCTCGGCCACCGACAGCCCGACGGCCACCAGCACCCCGTACAGGATGTCCAGGACGAGCACGCCCGCGAGACAGCCCAGCGCCAGGAACAGCTCACGGCGCCGGAACGCCGCGAGCCGGCGGAAGCCCGGAACGTCGACCATGCGGACGGCGGCATAGACCACGAGCGCGCCGAGCACGGCCGCGGGCGTGCGGGTCAGCAGCGGGCTGAGGAACAGCAGAACGGCCAGGACGACCGCCCCCGCAACCAGTGAGTAGACCTGGGTGCGGGCGCCCGCGGAGGCGGCGAGCGCCGTCCGGCTGGCGCTGCTGCTGACCGGGAAGCCGTGGACCACGCCGGCGCCCAGGTTGGCGGCGCCCAGCGCAAGGAACTCCCGGTTGGCGTCGAGCGTGGCCGTCTTGTCGGCGCGGTCGGTGAAAGCCCGCGCGGTGAGGATGAAGTCCGTGTACGCGACGAGCAGTACGCCGAGTGCGGGCAGCACCAGGCGCGGCAGCGCACCCAGGTCGGGCAGGGCCAGACCCGGAAGGCCGGCGGGAACCGGGCCGATGACCGCGATGCCGTACCGGCCGTCCAGGTCGAGGGCGACCGTGGCCGCCGTGGCGAGGACCACCGCGAGCAGCGGGCCCGGCAGGAGCGGGAAGAAGCGGGCGACGGTGAAGAGGAACAGAAGTACGGCGGCGGACAGGATCACCGTGGCCGGGTCGGCGTGCGTCAGATTCCCGAAGAAGGACCAGAGTTGAGGGAAGAACGCCGTGCTGTCCGTGTGCACACCGGTGAGCTTGGGCAACTGGTCGACGGTCATGATCAGCGCCACGCCCGCGAGATAGCCGACCAGGACCGGGCGGGAGAGCAGATCCGCGAGGAAGCCCAGCCGGACCGCCCGGGCCACCAGGCACAGCAGCCCGACCGTGACGGCGAGGGCGGCCGCGAGCGACGCGTAGCGCCCGGGATCACCCGCGGCCAGCGGGCCGACCACCGTGGCCGTCATCAGGGCCGTCGTGGACTCCGGGCCGACCGACAGCAGGCGGGAGGAACCGAGGAGCGCGTACAGGGCCAGCGCCGGAAGGATCGCCCAGAGCCCGGCGACCGGTGGCAGACCGGCGACCCCCGCGTAGGCCATGACCTGCGGCACGAGGTACGCGGCCACCGTCACACCCGCGAGCAGATCGCCCCGGAGCCAGTCCCGTCGCCGTACCGGCAGCGCGCCGGGCCCGGGCGTCGGCGAGGGCCTCCCTGGCCTCCGCCCGCCCGAGCCTTCGGCCATGAGCCAGCCCCTCGCCGTCCGCTTTCAGGATCCACCGCCGCGCAGACCCCGCACACCCGCTCGCCCACCGGCCGCGCGGCACGGGCTGTGCGGTCTGCCGCTGAAGACGGACAACGTCTGTGACCGGCAACGGACCGGCGCCGCTAGCGCAGCGACGAGACCGCTCAGGTGGCGCGCGGCGTCCCCTGCGGGCCGGCGTCCCTGGGCTGCACCACGCACAGGGCCCAGATGACGAGTCCCGCGAACGCGATCATCAGGGTGGACCACACGGGGGAGTACGGCAGGGACAGGAAGTTGGCGATGATGATCAGCCCGGCGATGACGATGCCGGCCACCCGTGCCCACTTCGCCGTCTGGAACAGTCCCAGGCTGACCACCACGGCGACGGCGCCCAGGATGAGGGTGACCCAGCCCCAGCCGGTCAGGTCGAACCGGAAGATGTAGCCGTGTGTCACGAGGAATATGTCGTCCTGGGCGATTCCCATGATGCCGCGGAAGATGTCGATCACTCCGGCGACCATCAGCATGACGGCGCCGAAGAGCATCAGCCCGCTCGCCCAGTGCTGCTTCCGGGTGTGTGTGGTGTGTGTCGTGGTCATCTCTGTCCTTCGATCGGTTGCGTCCGGTGATCAGCGAGGGTGAGGGGTGGGTGCCGGGGCGGCACGGCCCGCCGGGCCGCTGTCGGTCAGGACCAGTTCCTTCGCCCTCTCGAACTCCTCCTGCGTGATGTCGCCGCGGCCCCGCATCTCGGAGAGCCTGACGAGTTCGTCGGTAGGGCTGGTGCGGCTTCCGGCCGCGGTGCCACGGACGTAGGAGTCGAACATCTGCTTCTGTGCCCGGGCCTGCTCCGCATCTCGGCGGCCCATGTCCTTGCCGCGGGCGATCAGGTAGACGAGGACGCCGAGGAACGGCACC
Organism: Streptomyces sp. NPDC020362; assembly: GCF_040642095.1. NCBI lineage: Bacteria > Bacillati > Actinomycetota > Actinomycetes > Kitasatosporales > Streptomycetaceae > Streptomyces > Streptomyces sp. NPDC020362. Next base: position 20,001 of record NZ_JBFAET010000068.1, on the reverse strand, counting down.
AGGACCACGAACGCCAGCCAGCCGGTCTTGCCCCAGCCGCTGAGCGAGTCGTCGCGGAAGACGTCGAAGACGATCTTGAAGAGCAGGAAGAACCACATGACCCACAGGAAGAACCACAGCATGGTCCAGAAGGCGCTCAGCAGGGGGTAGTCGTACGCGAGATACATCTGCGTCTTCCCTTCTTCTCCCTCCCGGGCCCTCACCCGGACGGCGCTCTGCCTCCACAGTCCGCAGGTCAGGAGCCGGCCGCCTCACACGGTCCGGGTGAGCTTGCACCGGTCGGCGCGCCGCAGACCACTGCGAAGCGGTCGGGACGGCGTGCGCGCCGTTCGGCCGGGGGTCAGGGCCGTACGGCCCAAGCGCGGCCCCCCGGGCGGTGCCCAAGCTGAGGGTGCGGGGCAGTCCGACTTCGTGCCGCGACCCGGCCCGTGTCCTTCTTCGTACGCGCCGGAACCCGGGTCCCGCGGCAGACCGACAGGGGTGAGGAGCGCCATGAAAGGCTTCGTGTTCCACGGTCCCGGGCAGGCGTCCTGGCAGGACGTTGCGGATCCGGCGATCAAGGACCCGGCCGATGCCATCGTGCAGGTCGGTGTCGTGACCATCTGCGGGACGGACCTGCACATCCTCAGGGGCGACGTGCCGGAGGTGCCCCCGGGAACGGTGCTGGGACACGAGGCCGTCGGCGAGGTCGTCGAGGTGGGCAGCGACGTGCGCACCGTACGGCCGGGGGACCGGGTGCTGCTCTCCTGCATCACCTCCTGCGGACGGTGCCGCTTCTGCCGGGAGGGCAGCTACGGCCAGTGCCGGGGTGGCGGAGGCTGGGTTCTCGGCCACCTGATCGACGGCACCCAGGCCGAGTACGTCCGTGTGCCCTGCGCCGACCTGTCGGTGCACCCACTGCCCGGTGCCGTCCGCAGCCAGGACGCCGTCCTGCTCGCCGACATCTTCCCGACCTCCTACGAGGTCGGCGTCCTGAACGGGCACGTACGGCCCGGCGACACGGTCGCCGTCGTGGGCACCGGGCCCATCGGGCTTGCCGCGATCGCCACGGCCCGCCTGTTCTCGCCCGAGCGGATCATCGCGGTGGATCTCGCCCCGGCCCGGCTGGAGGCGGCCCGGCAGCTCGGCGCCGACGCGGTGGCCGATGCACGGGAGGAGCCCTGCCAGTTGGTGGACGATCTGACCGACGGGCTCGGCGCGGACGTGGTGATCGAGGCGGTCGGCGTTCCGGAGAGTTTCGAGCTGTGCACCCGCATGGTCCGTCCCGGTGGACACGTGGCCAACATCGGCGTGCACGGCAGGCCGGCCACGCTGCATCTCGAGGACCTGTGGATCAAGAACGTGACCATCACGACCGGACTGGTGGACACCTACTCCACCCCGACGCTGCTGCGGATGGCCGCGGCGGGCCGGCTGCCGACCGGGCAGCTGGTCACCCACACCTTCCCGCTGGCGCACATGGAGGAGGCCTACGACGTCTTCTCCAAGGCCGCCGAGACCGGTGCCCTCAAGGTGGTCCTCGGCGAGGAACCGCACGCCGAAGTCGCCGTCCCCGCAGCCTGACGAGAAGAGATGAGAGATCATGGCCGAACGGACCAAGGGGAGCGTGGTGGCGGACGCGACGGCGGAAGGTGCCACGGAGGCGCCGCTGGGCGACCTGGGCCGACGGCTCGCCGCCCGGCGGGTGAAACTCGAACTGACACGGCGACAGGTGGCGACACGGGCCGGGATGGCAGTCACCTACCTCCGCTACCTGGAGGAGCATCCCGGTGCCGCGCCGGGATCCAGCGCGCTGATGAAGCTGGCCGAGGCGCTGGAGACGACCGTCTCCGACCTCACCGGCGGCGCGGTGGATCTGCCGCCGGGAACCGGACGGGCCGGACGCGCACCGCAGTTCACCTGGCTGCGTCCCGGCGAGTGCCGCACCCTGCTGGCGATGCACGGGGTGGGGCGGCTTGCGGTGCCCACGAACACCGGGCCGGTGATCGTGCCCGTCAACTACAGCGTCGTGGACGGTGCGATCGTCTTCCGGACCGCGCGCGGCGCCACGCCTTCCCTTGCCGACGGCTGCCAGGTGGCCTTCGAGGTCGACCGCATCGACGACGCGTTCAGCCAGGGCTGGAGCGTCCTGGTCCGCGGACCCGCGCGCGCGGTCCTGGACCCTCAGGAGCAGCGGCGCTACACGGAACGTGCCTACAGCACCCCATGGGCCGGAGGCTCCCGCAGCCTGTGGATGCGCATCGATCCCTTCACCGTCACCGGACGCCGGATCACTGTGTGAGCCGGACGCCGGACCACTGTGCGAGACACGGGAGCGTCCGGTGGGAGGACGGAGAAGGAGGGAGGAACGCCCGGTGGGAGGACGGAAGGCAGAACGCGTACGACCCCGTACGTGCGCCGCCTTCCCGCCCTCCCTCGTGCCTGCGCGTCAAGCGTCAACGCGTGAAGGCGTCAACGCGTGAAGCGTGAAGCGTGAACGCGAGACCTCGTGAAGCGTGACCGCGTGAAGGTGGCATCAGCCGTTCTCCGGCGCCGCGCCCCGCGCGGTGAGGAGGACGCCCGTGATCAGATCGGGATGGATGCGTACGGCGTGGTCCATGCCCGGCTGGGCCGCCCAGGGTTCGAGCAGCGCCCGAATGCGTACCAGTTCGCCGGGGTCGGTCACCAGCCGGGCGTAGCCCGTGACCACCACGCTCCAGCCGAGATGTGTGTCGGGGTCGATGGCGTCCGCCTCGTAGGCAACGACGACGCCGGCGTGGCCGGACCGTTGGGTCCGGGAGGACAGCGCCGCGCCCTCGTGGGTGCGGATGACGATGTCGCCGCCGTCGATGACGTGGTTGACCGGACGCACGGCGGGCAGAGCCTGCCGGGTGAAGACGATCCTCCCCAGAGAGACGCTGCCGAGCAGCCGCAGCGCCTCGGTGCGATCGAGATCGATGCGCCGGTGCGCCGGGCGGTCATTACGGATCATGGCTGGCTTCTTCGCGGGTGTGTCGCTTCCTGCTCCCCGGCTTCGGTGCCCCCGTCCGCCCGAAGGGACCGGTACCGATGGGACCGGCGCAGCGACACCGCGGAGGACCGGTGCAGCTCCTGAGCCCACTGTCACCCATGTCCCGCTCTCCCTCCAGTGCCGATCGGGCCTGTCGGAAGGCCTGTCGGAAGGGGCCGGCCGACCCTGGATGCCGACCCTGGATGCCGACCCTGGATGCCGACTCTGGATGTCCACGCTCACCTGCTGTCGCTCGGGCCCGTGCCGCTCAGCGCGGCCCGGCCCGCCTCCAGACGGGCCACCGGGACCCGGAACGGCGAGCAGGAGACGTAGTCCAGGCCGGCGGTGTGGAAGAAATGGATGGACTCCGGGTCGCCGCCGTGCTCTCCGCACACGCCGGTCTGCAGGCCCGGGCGGGCGGCACGGCCCTCCTCGACACCGATCCGGACCAGCCGCCCCACACCCTCACGGTCGAGCGTCTCGAACGGCGAGGTGGTGAACACGCCCTTGTCGAGGTAGGCGGAGAAGAACGCGGCTTCCACGTCGTCGCGGGAGAAGCCCCAGGTGGTCTGGGTGAGATCGTTGGTGCCGAAGGAGAAGAACTCCGCCTCCTCGGCGATCGGGCCCGCCGTGAGCGCGGCCCGGGGCAGCTCGATCATCGTGCCGACGGGGCAGTGGACGGGGATGCCGGTCTCCTCGGTCACCTCGGCCAGCACCCGGGTCACGTCCTCGCGGGTGAGCCGGAGTTCCTCGGCGGCGCCGACGAGCGGCACCATGATCTCCGCCCGCGGGGATCCGCCGGCGCGGGTGCGCTCGACGACCGCCTCGGCGATCGCCCGCACCTGCATGGTCACCAGCCCCGGTACCACCAGTGCGAGCCGTACGCCGCGCAGGCCGAGCATCGGGTTCTCCTCGTGCATGCGGTTCACGGCGTCGAGCAACTCCACGTCGTGCGGGTCCGGTTGCCCGCCGGCGGCCTGGGTGGCGGCGATGCGCACGGCGAGGTCGGTGCGGTCGGGCAGGAATTCGTGCAGGGGTGGATCCAGGAGCCGGATGGTGACCGGCAGACCGTCCATCGCTTTCAGGATGGCCGTGAAGTCCCGTTGCTGGAGCGGGAGAAGAGCCGTCAGGGCCCGGTCGCGCTCGGCGTCCGTGCGGGCCAGGATCATCTGTTCGACCAGCTTGCGCCGCTCGCCGAGGAACATGTGCTCGGTACGGCACAGTCCGATGCCCTGCGCGCCGAACCGCCGGGCACGCGCCGCGTCCTCGGGGGTGTCGGCGTTGGCCCGCACCTCCAACCGCCGCACCGAGTCGGCGTGGTCCAGAGCACGTGCGACGGCGGCGACCGTGCTGTCCGTGTGCTCGCCGCTCTCCAGGTAGCGCATCGTCGCGGAGTCGACGAGCGGTGCGGCGCCCGCGTAGACGTCACCCGTGGATCCGTCCACCGAGATGACGGTGCCCTCCGCGACGACGGTGCCGCTGCCGGTGACGAAGCGTCGGCCCTCGGCGCTGACGGTGATGTCCTGCGCGCCGCACACGCAGACCTTGCCCATCCCGCGGGCGACCACCGCCGCATGGCTGGTCTTGCCGCCCCGGCCGGTCAGCACCGCCTGCGCGGCGACCATGCCGGGCAGGTCGTCCGGGGTGGTCTCCTCCCGCACCAGCACCACCTGCTCGCCGGCTGCGGCCCTGCGTACGGCCTCCGCGGAGTCGAAGACGGCCGCGCCGACCGCGGCGCCCGGTGAGGCCGGTACACCGTGGGCGAGCGCCTCGCCCGTCGCCGCGGTGTCGAAGCGGGGGAACATCAGCCGCGCCAGACCGTCGCCGCTGACCCGGGCCAGAGCATCGTCGGCGGTGATCAGCCCTTCCTCGGCCAGCTCGGCCGCGATGGCGAACGCGGCCTCGGCGGTGCGCTTGCCCACCCGGGTCTGCAGCATCCACAGGACCCCGCGCTCGATGGTGAACTCGATGTCGCACAGGTCCCGGTAGTGGCGCTCCAAGGTCTGGGCGTGATCGCGCAGTCGCCGGTACGAGCGCGAGTCCAGCCGTTCCAGATCGGCCAGAGGCACGGCGTCGCGTACCCCCGACACGACGTCCTCGCCCTGCGCATGGGCCAGGTAGTCGCCGTACAGGCCGGGACGCCCGGTCGCCGGGTCGCGGGTGAAGGCGACACCGCTGCCGGAGTCCGGGCCGAGGTTGCCGAACACCATGCGCTGCACGGTGACCGCGGTCCCCAGATCGTCCGGGATGTGCTCGCGCCGCCGGTACAGGACGGCGCGGTCGGCGTTCCAGGACCGGAACACGGCGAGGATCGCCTGCTGCAGCTGCTGGGCGGGGGACTGTGGGAAGTCGCGGCCGGTCTCGTCCCGGATCAGCCGCTTGTACGTCTCCACCAGCCATGCCAGGTCGCTCGCGTCGAGATGGAGGTCGTCGGGGGCCTCGCGGGCCTCCTTCAGCAAGGTCATGGCCTCGTCGAACAGCGCCGGATCGACTCCCATCACCGTGCTCCCGTACATCTGGACGAGCCGGCGGTAGGAGTCCCAGGCGAACCGCTCGTTGCCGGACACCTTGGCCAGGCCGAGCACGGAGTCGTCGTTCAGACCGATGTCGAGGACCGTCTCCATCATGCCCGGCATGGAGAAACGCGCCCCGGAGCGGACGGACACCAGCAACGGGTCGTCCGCCTGCCCCAGCAGCCGCCCGGTGGCGGTCTCCAGCGCCGACAGGTGCCGTGAGACCTCCTGCGACATGCCCTCCGGTTCCTCGCCGGTGGCCAGGAAGGCGCGGCAGGCCTCGGTGGTGACGACGAACCCCGGCGGCACCGGCAGCCCCAGCAGGGTCATCTCGGCCAGGTTCGCGCCCTTGCCGCCGAGCAGGCCGGCCAGGTCGCGGCCGCCGTCCCGGAACTCATAGACGTAGCGGACCATGACGCCTCTCCTCGGCTCTGCGGTCTCGTATCGGCTCTGGTGTCTCGTCGGCTCTCTGTCTCGTACGACTCCAGCGTCGGACCGGACAGGGCCGTCGAGGGAGGTGCCCTCGGTCCCCCGGGGTGGGCCGTTCGGCCCCGGCGCCGACCCGCGGCCGCGGGGCCTTGGCCGCAGGCGCGGGCAGCCAGGGTGGCGTACCGGCCTCCCATGAGGACCGATACGGTGGAAGCGAAGCAGTTCGACGGTTCCCGCCGCCCACCGGGCGGCCTGGAGGAACGTGGTGGTGAGCCCTGACGAGCCCCGACGAGCCCCGCGTGCATCTGCCGCAGCTCAAGCTCGATGAGCTGCTGGAGGAGCTGCAGGCCCGCATCGACGCGGCCCGGGGCACCCAGGAGCGGGTGCACAGCCTGCTGGAGGCAGTGCTTGCCGTCGGCCGGGAGCTGGACCTGGAGCAGGCCCTGCACTCCATCGTGGACGCGGCCGCGGTGCTGGTGGACGCCGAGTACGCGGCCCTGGGCGTCATCGGGCCGGACGGCAGGAGGCTGTCCGCCTTCTACACGGTGGGCGTCACGCAGGAGGAGATCGCCAGGATCGGCCCGTATCCGGAGGGGCACGGCATCCTCGGCGAGCTGATCCGCCACCCGGAGCCGCTTCGGCTCGCGAAGATCTCCGAGCACCCGGCGTCGTACGGATTCCCGCCGAACCACCCGCCGATGAGCAGCTTTCTCGGTGTCCCGATCCGGGTGCGGGACGAGGTCTTCGGCAATCTGTACCTCACCGGGAAGCGGGGCGGTGCCGAGTTCGACGAGGAGGACGAGTCGGTGCTGTCCACGCTGGCCGTGGCGGCCGGTGTGGCGATCGACAACGCCCGCCTGTACGAGGACTCGCGGTTGCGTGAGCGCTGGCTGCGGGCGAACGCGGAGATCACGCACAGCCTGATGTCGGGCAGCGAACGCTCCGAGGCCCTCGACCTGATCGCCGAGCGCGCCCGGGAGATCGCGGGCTCGGCCCTCGCGGCAGTCGCGATGCCCATGGCGGACTGCGGATCGCTCTCTGTCGAGATCGCGGTCGGGCTGGACGCGGAGGCGCACCGGGGGCTGGTGCTGCCCCTGCACGAATCCCTGATGGGACTGGCGTACTCCGCCGCGGCCCCGGTCGCCAGCGACGACGTACTCCACGACGCCCGGATCTCCCAGGAACCCTCGCGCTTCGGTGGTCTGGGTCCTGCCGTGGCTGTTCCGATCGGCACCGGGGAGGGGGGCGCCCGGGGCGTCGTCCTGCTGGCGCGTGAGGCCGGCCGGCCGGTTTTCTCGGAGGGGGAGACCGAGATGCTGCGGGGCTTCGCGGCGCAGGCCGCGATCGCGATGGAACTGGCCGAACGCCGTCAGGACGCCGAGCAGATCGCGGTGCTGCAGGACCGGGACCGGATCGCCCGGGACCTGCACGACCTGGCCATTCAGCGGCTGTTCGCCACCGGGATGACCCTGCAGAGCGCGGGCCGCTTCATCGAGCACCCGGAGGCCCTGGAGCGGGTGCTGCGGGCCGTCGACGACCTGGACGAGACCATCAAGATCATCAGGTCGACCATCTTCGGGCTGCGGGCCCGTGAGGGTGGTGCGGGCGGCGGTCTGCGCGCGCGGGTGGTCCGTGCGGCCGGCGAGGCGGCCCCGCTGCTCGGCTTCGCGCCCAGCGTGCGGATGGAAGGCCTGCTGGACACGGATGTGCCGCGCGAGATCGCCGACCACGTCGTGGCCGTGCTCTCGGAGGCCCTCACCAACGTCGCCCGGCACGCCCACGCCGACCGTGCCCAGGTGGTGGTGACGACCGACGGCCACCACGTGTCCCTGACCGTCTCGGACAACGGTGTGGGCATCCCGTCCGAAGGCCGCCGCAGCGGTCTGCGCAACATGGCCGAGCGGGCGGAACAGCTGGGCGGTCGGCTCGACGTGGGCAGCCCCGACGGCGGCGGCGCGCGGTTGACCTGGCGGGTTCCGCTGCCCCCGGACTAGCAGGCGGGGGGCGGCCGAAGCCGGGCGGCAACCCCGCGGTCGGTCTCGCACGGGAACCAGGGACGGGCCGTTCGGCCCATGCCCCGAATGTGTCCGCGGTCGCAGGCTGAAGGTGTCGTAGGACGGCATCCGAGCCTTCTGGAGGACGCCATGGACGGCGCTGCGACCATCGTGAACGACGTGATGACCCACAGGGTCGTCGCCCTGCGCACGGGCGCGGCCTTCAAGGACATCGTGAAGACCATGCGCCAGTGGCACGTCAGCGCTCTCCCCGTGCTGGACGACGCCGGACACGTCGTCGGTGTCGTGTCCGAGGCCGACCTGCTGCGCAAGGAGGAGTACCGCCGAGGCGACCTCGACCGGTACGTGCAGGAGCGGCATCCCGCCGACCTGCACAAGGCGGACGCGGTGACCGCCGGCGGTCTGATGACCGCCCCGGCCGTCACCGTGACGCCCCGTGCCACTCTTGCCCACGCGGCACGGCTCATGGCACGCACCAAGGTCAAGCGGCTGCCGGTCGTCGATCACGACGGCGCCCTCAAGGGCATCGTCAGCCGTTCCGACCTGCTGAAGGTGTTCCTGCGGACGGACGAGGACATCGCCGAGGAAGTACGGCGGGAGGTCGTCCTACGGGTGTTCGGCACACACGCCCAAGCGGTGTGCATCGAGGTGCGCGACGGCGTGGTGACGCTCCGGGGCCGGGTGCGCGACACCGCGCTGGTCCCGCTCGCCACACTGCTGGCGCGGGCCGTGGAAGGCGTGGTGGACGTGCAGTGCGTGCTGAGCGGTGCACCCCGCCGTCCGGACCTCGATCCCGATCTGCCGGACCCGGCCCCCCAGCGGGCGGCTCCCGCCTGACGGCGACCGACGGCGCCGAGCCCTCCCCCCATGGCGGAGCCTTCCCTCACGGAGCAATGTCTGTCGACGCCCGCAGGGAGTTGGCCAGTCGTTCCCGTCGCCAAGTTGTTCTCATCGCGAGGGGCACTGCCCTTCGGCTGCCGCGAGGGGCACTGCCCGTCGGCCGCCACGGGCCGCTCGGATCCGGCTAGGCCCTTCGGCCCATGGGGCACGGCATTCACCGACCCGCAGGCCGGGGCACCCGCCAGGGAGGGAGAGACCCGCTACGGAGGGAAGCACCCGAAACAGAGGGAGACGCCCGCAACGGAGGGGGAGACCCCGTGCATGTCTCCGCGCGCCCGGCGATCGCCGTCGCCGACATCCTCGTCACGCGAGCCCTCCCGAACGAGGGACGGGTCGCGATGGGCGGGCCGGCGCAGGATCAGGAGCCGTCCTTTGTACCGGTTGCCGTCTTGGAATAGGCGTCGTGCCAGGCGGCCTTCGCGCCGGAGTCGCCGATCCGGTAGACGTCCACCACCGCTCCCACCGCAACGGCGAGCGAGGCCACGCCCACGACGATCCGTACCGGGAGCGCGGACCAGCGCCTGCCGCTGCTCTGCCGGGCCTCCGCGGGAGCGCGCCCGGCCGCCCACCACACGGCCGCTGCCAGCACGAACAGCCCAAAGGCCCACGGCAGCAGTCCGTCGCCCAACTCGGTGTGCCGGCGTACCAGGGCGTCGTCGTCCACGTGCCGTTCGAGCCACTCGCCGGCGTGCGTGGTCAGCGGCACGCTGATCAGCGCGAGGAGGGCGAGGAGCGGGAGCAGCGGACCCAGCCGCCGGGCGGCCCGCGGCCACAGCGCGGCCGTGACCAGGGCCAGTGCGGTCAGGGGTATCAGCACGACGACCACATGGACCAGCAGGACATGGGCGGGCAGCCCGTTGACCAGATTCATCGAGGCGCTCCTGAGGGGGATGGGGGCCGTCAGACTGGCACAGCAAGCTCTCAGTTGCCTCTGAGGCGGGGCGCCGGGAGCCGCCGAGCCCGGGCGGCCCGCCTCCTGCTGCGGTGGCGCCCGGTCAGCGCAGTCGGCGCAGATACGGATCGTGCGGCCGGCGTGGCACGAGCCGGACCCGGGCGTCGAGCGTGGTGGTGCCGCGCGGCCCGGCCAGGACGGGGTTGAGGTCGGCTTCCGCCAGTTCCGGCAGGTCGGAGGCCATGCGGGAGACCCGGTGCAGTAGCTGTTCCAGGCCGCCGAGATCGGCGGCGGGGCTGCCGGCGTAGCCGAACAGCAGCGGGGAGCACCGGGGCGAGGTGAGCAGGTCGTGCACGTCGAGGTCGGTCAGCGGGGCGAGCCGGGCCGCGTGGTCGGCGAGCAGTTCGGTCGCCGTGCCCCCGAGGCCGAACACCACGAGGGGCCCGAAGACCTCGTCCTGGACGACCCCGGCGAACAGTTCGGTGCCGCGCTCGGCGAGCGGCTGGACGACCACTGCGGTCATCCGGTCCCCGAACCGGGTGACGAGATCGCGGTGGGCGGCCCTGACCTGGGAGGTGTTCTGAAGGTCGAGGTGGAGGGCGTGCTGCTCGCTCTTGTGCAGCAGACCGGGCCAGTACGCCTTCATGACGACCCGTCCGTCCGGTCCGGCGAGCCGGTCGGCCGCGGCGACGGCCTCGTCCTCGTCCCTGGCCCAGGCCCAGGGGATCTGCGGGATGCCGTAGCAGCCCAGGAGCATGGCCGTCGCCTGCGGATCGAGCCACCCCCCGTCCGGGTTGTCGTCCAGGAAGGCGGCGGCCAGGTCCCGCGCGTGGCCGGTCCCGACGTCCGGCAACTCCGGCACCGCGCCGGGCAGTCGGGCGAGCCAGTCGGCGCGGGCGGCGGCGTGGGCCAGGGCGCGGGCGGCGTCCTCGGCGTCGGAGTACGCGGGCAGGGTGCCCCCGCCGGTGGTCGGCAGCAGCTCGACGCGGGCGGCCTGCGCGGGCAGCACCGCGACGACCGGGCGCGCGAGCGGGGCGGGGGCCGAGGTCGCGGCGCGCACCAGGTCCTCGCCGGTGGCCGTGGCGACCGCCGTGGGGACGAGGCTCACCAGGACGGCATCGACGGTGCCGTGCCTGGCCAAAAGGCCTATGCACGCCCGCAGTTGCTCCTCGCCGACGGCTGCCGTGACGTCCACGGGGTTGCCTGCCGTGGCGCCGTCGGGCAGCAGCGCGCGGAGGTCGTCCACCAGGTCGGCTGCGAGCCTCGGGACGACGAGTCCGGCGTCCACGCACGCGTCGGCGGCCAGAACGCCGGCGCCGCCCGCGTTGCTGACGACGGCGACCTTCGTGCCGTGGGGCAGCGGCTGGGCGTGCAGGAGGGCGGCGGTGCCGAGGAGTTCACCGATGGTGCGGGTGGCGGTGATGCCGGCCTGGGTGAACAGGGCCTGCCGGGTCATGGTCGGGGTGGCCGCGGCCGCGGTGTGCGAGGCCGCGGCCCGCCGTCCAGCCTCGGACCGGCCGGCGTCCACGGTCAGTACCGGCATCGAGCGGGCCACCCGGCGGGCGGTGCGGGAGAAGGCGCGGGGGTTGCCGAAGGACTCCAGATGCAGCAGCGCCAGCTCGGTGTGCCCGTCGCTCTCCCACCACTGGAGCATGTCGTTGCCGCTGACGTCGTACTTGTCGCCGAGCGAGACGAAGGTCGACACCCCGATGCCGAGCCGGGCCAGGCCGTCCAGCAGCGCGATGCCGACGCCTCCGGACTGCACGGCGACACCGGCGGTACCGGGCCCGGGGTGCCGGTCGGCAAAGGTGGCGTCCAGGTGGACGCCGGTGTCGGTGTTGGCCAGGCCCAGGCAGTTCGGGCCGACGAGCCGCATGCCGTGGCGCCGGCATGCGTCCATCAGGGCGGCGCTCCGGTGGGCGTCGAGGCCGGCGGACACCACGACCAGGGCGCGCACACCGGCTCGCCCGCACTCCTCGGCCACCTCGGCAACGGCTGCGGCCGGTACGGCGATCACGGCCAGGTCCGGCACCTGCGGCAGGTCGGCGACGGACCGGCAGGCGTGCACCCCGGCGATCGAGTCGGCCTCCGGGTGCACGGCGTACAACCGCGCCGTGCAGGAACCGTTGTGGATGTTCCGCAGGATCGCCCGCCCGACCGACCCCGGTGTGCGGCCCGCACCGATCACCGCGACGGTGCCGGGGCGCAGCAAAGGCCGCAGGCTGGCGATGCCGGCCAGCCGTCCCCGGGACTCCACGGCGCTCAAGTAGGTCTCGTCCTGGGTGAGTTCGACCGTGCAGTGGACCTGGGGCCCGTCGAAGTGGCGGGTGACGCGCAGCCCGAGGTCGTGGAAGACCTTCAGCACGTCGCGGTTCTCGGCCAGAGCGTCGGCGCTGAACGCGGTGACACCCACCGTGCGCGCGGCGTGCGCGAGGTGTTCCAGGAGGAGTGTGGCCACACCACGGCGGTGCCAGCCGTCGGCAACGGCCACCGAGACGTCCGCCGTGCCGCCGTCCGGCAGGACCTCGTACTCGGCCAGTCCCAGGAGCCGTCCGTCGTACTCGGCGGCCAGCGCGCGGTAGCCGGGTCGATCGCCTCCGGCCACCCGGTCGGCGGCCCGGCGGGCGGAGGCCGCGTTGGCGGAGAAGAACCGCAACCGCAGGTTCTGCGGTGACATCTCCTGGTACAGCCGTTGCACCGCCTCACGATCCGTCGGACCTGCCTGCCGTATGCGTACGGTCGTTCCGTCGGCCAGCAGGGCATGCACAGGGGTCTCCTGGATGCCGGTCATCGAGAACTCTCCCTCCGGGCGATTCCGTGCTCAGCGTCCGGCCGGTGCGACCCTGCCCGAGAGGGGCCGACCGGGCACGGTGCGGGCCGAGTGGCCCTCCCGGGCGGAGCGCGGAGGCCGCTCGGCCCCGTGGGCGGGACAGGCGGCCTGATGCCTGCGCAGCCTCGGCGGCGCACCATGAAGGAAGAGAGCCGTGCACGCGCGAAGGAGCTGACGTCATGGTCTGGGCATCGTGGACAACCCCCGGGGTCTTCGCCGGCCGGGGCGGCGCACGTACCAATGAGGCGGGGATCGTCACCGGCGACCTGACCGTCCACACCACCTGGGACGGCAACGAGGCCGACGTGACCGTCCAGTACTCCGGCACGTCCGAATGGTTCACCCTGGCGGGCAGCCCCGTGCCCTGCCAGTCGGAGCAGCAGAGCCGGAATCTGCACCAGGCGGTGGTGACGGCCGTCAGAGCAGGTGGGGGAGCCACCGTTGAACAAGGGATCGCCAGGCAGACGATCTGAACCGGGGGCGGACCCGGCCTCGTCCTTCGCCGGCGGATCAGGGCGCCGGTCCGCGCCGGGAGCGGGCGGCTAGGGTGACCCCGTGACCGACAGCAGCGAGCGCCGGATCGCCGTGTTCGACCTCGACAACACCCTTGCCGACACGGCGCACCGGCAGCACTTCCTGGAGGAGCGCCCGCGGAACTGGGCCGCGTTCTTCGCGGCCGCCCCCGGGGACCCGCCGCTGACCGAGGGCGTGGCGCTCGCTCTGGAGGCGGCCCGGGAGTGCGGGATCGTGTACCTCACCGGGCGGCCCGAGCGGTGCCGGCGCGACACGCTCGCCTGGCTCGCCGCCCACGGACTGCCGAAGGGGCGCGTCCATATGCGCGGCAACGCCGACCGCAGGCCCGCCCGGTTCACCAAGCTGGAGGTCCTGCGCCGCCTCGCGCGGGACCGTGAGATCCGGTTCCTCGTCGACGACGACGAGCTGGTGTGCGACGACGCCGAGCGGGCCGGTTTCACCGTCGTGCGGGCCCGCTGGGCCGCGAAGTCCGCCGCGTTGCAGGACGCCCAGGAGCGGGAGGGCCGGACCTGAGGTCCTGCTCCGTGAGGTCCTACTCTCCGTCCTCGATGCGGAAGCCCACCTTCAGACCCACCTGGTAGTGCTCGATCCGCCCGCTCTCGATCTGGCCGCGGACCTGGGTCACCTCGAACCAGTCAAGGTTGCGCAGGGTCTGGTCGGCGCGTGCGATCCCGTTGCGGATGGCCTGGTCGATGCCCTCGTGCGAGGTGCCGACGATCTCGGTGACCCGGTAGGTGTGGTTCGACATGCGGGTGCTCCTCTCCGCCGTGAGGCCGCAGCGGTGTGCCCCACGTCCGTCGTGACCGGTGTGTCACGCCGTACTCCACCGTGCCGTATCCGCGCCCGGCGCGCGAGGCGTCGCCCCCGTACCCCGGGTAGCGCTTGACCAATGCATTGGTCCATACCAAAATCCCGTACACCCGTGCGAGCCCCAGTGTTCGTCCCCCCACGTCGGGCCCCTTTCCCTGTCCGCACCGCTCCGGCACGACAGAACAGGACCCCTCGTGAGACGTCGTCTGCTCGCCCTTCTCTGCGTCACCGGCTCGCTCGTCAGCGCCTGCGGGGTGCTCCCCGGCGGGCACCAGCGGCACACCGTCACCGTCTGGCTGATGAAGGACAGCGCCTCGAAGGACTTCCTGCGGCGCTTCACCGAGGACTTCGAACGCACCCACCAGGACCTGCGCCTGGACATCCGCATCCAGGACTGGACCGGCATCGTGGCGAAGGTCCAGCGGGCCCTCAAGGCCGGTGCCGAGGACGGGCCGGACGTCATCGAGGTGGGCAACACCCAGGTCCCGCAGTACGTCGACGGCGGCGGGCTCGCCGACCTGACGCTGGAGTCGATGCGCGACTGGGGCAAGGACGACTGGCTGCCCGGCCTCGCCGAGCCCGGCAAGGACGGCAACAAGCAGTACGGCGTGCCCTGGTACGCGGCCAACCGGGTGGTCATCTACCGCAAGGACCTCTTCGCACAGGCCGGGATCACCGCCCCGCCGAAGACCCGCGACCAGTGGCTCCGCGACACACAAAAGCTCGACTCCGGCGGCAGTCAGGGCATCTACCTGGCCGGACAGGACTGGTACACCCTCTCCGGCTTCATCTGGGACGAGGGCGGCCAGCTGGCCGAGGAGAAGGACTACGAGTGGCGGGGCACCCTGGACACGCCGGCCGCGTTGCGCGGCATGGAGTTCTACCGCCGGCTCCAGGCGCTCGGCGAGGGACCTGTGGACGCCGACGAGGAACACCCGCCCCAGGCGGGCGTGTTCGCCGGCGGCAAGGTGGCGCAGATCATCGCCGTACCGGGGCTCGCCCAGTCGATCCTGCAGCAGAACCCCGGCCTCAAGGACAGGCTCGGCTTCTTCCCGGTGCCGGGCAAGGCCGCCACCAGGCCCGGCACGGTCTTCACCGGCGGCTCCGATCTGGTCGTCCCGCAGAACACCGACGACCAGTTCGCCGCGACGGCCGTCATCGGGGCGCTCACCGGTGCCAAGTGGGACACCGAACTCGCCCGCACCATGAACTACGTCCCCAACAAGACCACCCTCGCGAAGGCGGTGGCAGGGGAGGAGGGGGTCGCCGCCATGGCGGCGGGTGCCGCACACGGCCGGGCGACCCCCAACACCCCTCAGTGGGCCGCGGTCGAGGCCGACAACCCGATCAAGGGGTACATGACCCGGGTGCTCGGCGGGGCGGACCCGGCGACCGAGGCGCGCCGGGCCTCCCGCAGGATCACCGAGGCCCTCGCCACCGACCTCGGCTGACTCACCGCACCTCGCTCAGCGACAGCGCGAAGCGGCCCTCGGCATCCGTCCACCAGTGGGTCAACTCCAGCCCGACGGAGGCGAGTTCACTGCTCACTCCCTCCTTGCGGAACTTCGCCGACACCTCGGTGCGCAACTCCTCGCCCGCCGCGAAGTCCACGACGAGGTCCAGCGCGTGCACCTTGACCGTCTGTGCGGTGCGGGAACGCAGCCGCATCTCGATCCACTCCTGCTCGGTGTCCCACAGCGCCACGTGGTCGAAGGCGCCGGGGTCGAAGTCGGCGCCCAGCTCCCGGTTGACGACGGTCAGGACGTTCTTGTTGAACGCGGCCGTCACCCCGGCCGCGTCGTCGTACGCCCGGACCAGCACCCGCTCGTCCTTGACCAGGTCCGTGCCGAGCAGCAGCCCGTCGCCCGGCGCGAGCAGACCGCGCACCGAGGCCAGGAACTTCGCCCGTTCGGCGGGCAGCAGGTTGCCGATCGTGCCGCCGAGGAACGCCACCAGCCGGGGTCCGGGTGTCTCGGGCAGGGTCAGGGGAGCGGTGAAGTCGGCGATCAGCGCGTGCACCTGCAGTCCGGGCCGCTCCTCCATGAGCGCCTGCCCGGCCTGGGTGAGGGCGCTCTCGCTGACGTCGACCGGGACGTACGCCTCCAGCGAGGTGAGCGCGTCGATCAGATAGCGGGTCTTCTCCGAGGAGCCGGAGCCCAGTTCGATCAGGGTGCGGGCGCTGCTCGCGGCGGCGATCTCGCCGGAGCGGGTCGCGAGGATCTCGCGCTCGGCGCGCGTGGGGTAGTACTCGGTCAACTCTGTGATCTGCTCGAACAGTTCGCTGCCGCGGGCGTCGTAGAACCACTTGGGCGGCAGCGACTTGGGGTTGACGGTGAGACCGGCCAGGACGTCGGCGCGCAGCGCGGCGTCCGTCGCGTCCTCGGGGAGGGTGCGGGTGACACGCAGGGGACTCACGTACAGGGCTCCTTCGATGGTACGGACGCCGGGTCCTCTTCGAGCGGGGCGAGCAGCACGCCGGCGCGGCTCGCCGTGAGCACGGTGCGGTCGGGAACCTCCTGCCAGAGCGGGTCGTCGTCGTACGGCTCGGAGGCGACGACCGTGCCGGGTCCGGGTTCGGTGCGGTACCAGAGGCTGTCGCCCCAGGTGGTGGCGGCGATGGTGGCGCCGTCGGTGAGCAGCAGGTTCAGCCGGGAGGCGGGGGCCGCCCGGACCAGTCGGCGCACCGTGCCGCCCAGGGCGTCGGCGAGGTCGTCGCCGGAGCGCAGCCGGTGCAGGACCAGGGCCCACACGAACGCCGAGTCGGTGCGCGCCTGGAGCGACAGCAGCTCGACCGGGGGCAGCGAGGACACCAGGGGCGCCGCCGAGTCCGGCCAGCCCGCGATCGCGCCGTTGTGGCTGAACAGCCAGGGCCCGGCGGCGAAGGGCGCCGCCGCGGCCTCGCCGTCGGCGCCCGCCAGGGTCGCGTCGCGCACGGCGGCCAGCACGGCTCCGCTGCGTACCACCCGGGCCAGGTCGGCGAAGGACAGGTCCGCCCAGATCGGCCCGGCCCGCCGGTAGCGGGCCGGGACCGGATCGTGAGGGGCGTACCAGCCCACGCCGAAACCGTCGGCGTTGACCGTCCCGTTGCGTTGCCGCCGCGGTGCCCACGACTGCCGGTACAGGCTGTGCGCAGGCTCCACCAGGTGCCGGCCGAGCGGCTCCTCGGGCCCCAGGTAGGCCAGGTGCCGGCACATCAGACGGCCTCCGAGCGGGCGGTGCGGAAGCCGGAGAAGATCTGCCGCCGGATCGGGTAGTCCCAGTTGCGGAACGTGCCCCGGCAGGCCACTGGGTCCACGGCGAACGAACCGCCGCGCAGCACCTTGTGGTCGGAGCCGAAGAACACCTCCGAGTACTCCTTGTACGGGAACGCCGTGAACCCCGGGTACGGCAGGAAGTCGCTCGCGGTCCATTCCCACACGTCGCCGATCAACTGGCGTACACCGAGTGGCGATTCGCCCTTCGGGTAGCTGCCGGCGGGGGCGGGCCTGAGATGCCGCTGGCCCAGGTTGGCGTGCTCGGGTTCCGGGTCGGCGTCGCCCCAGGGGTAGCGGGTGGAGCGGCCGGTGGCCGGGTCGTGGCGGGCGGCCTTCTCCCACTCCGCCTCGGTGGGCAGCCGGCGCCCGGCCCAGCGGGCGTAGGCGTCCGCCTCGTACCAGCACACGTGCAGCACCGGCTCGTCCGGCGGGACGGCCTCGGTGATGCCGAAGCGGCGCCTGAGCCACTGGCCGCCGTCCCGGCGCCAGAACAGCGGGGCGGTCAGGGAGTGCTGCCGGATGTGCGCCCAGCCCTCGGGCGTCCACCAGCGTTCGGTGTCGTAGCCGCCGTCCTCGATGAACGCCGTGTACGCCGCGTTGGTCACCGGGGTCGTGTCGATCCAGAACGGTGCCACGTCCACCGGATGCGCCGGGCGCTCGTTGTCCAGGGCCCACGGCTCGGTCGAGGTGCCCATGACGAACGGGCCGCCGGGAACGAGGACCTCGGCCGGGCCCGGGAACAGCTCGGCCGGATCCGGGTCGGGTGCGGTCAGGGCCTGTGGACCCCTGCGGAGCTGATGGGTGATCAGCATCGTCTCGTCGTGCTGCTGTTCGTGCTGGGCGATCATCCCGAAGGCGAAGCCGGCCTCGGTCAGCCGGGTGCCGTGGAAGTCCGCGGACGCCAGCAGGTCGAGGGCCCGGCCGCGCACCTCGGCCGCGTACGTCCGGGCCTCGGCGGGCGGCAGCAGCGGCAGCGAGGGCCGCTCCGAACGAGGGTGCTCGAAGGCGTCGTAGAGGCCGTCGATGTCGGGCCGCATGGCCTCCCGGCCGCCGACCGCCCGCAGCAGCCACAGCTCCTCCTGGTTGCCGATGTGGGCGAGGTCCCACACCAGCGGAGACATCAGCGGGGAGTGCTGGGCGGTGAGGTCCGGCTCCTCGACGCAGCTGGTCAGCAGCGTGGTGCGGGCGCGGGCGGTGGTGAGCGAGGCGAGCGCGCGCTCGCGCAGCGCCTCGGGATCCGCTTCGGGCGTCGGTGCCTCGGTCTCGGGGGCGCTCATGTGCGGATGTCCTTCCTCCCGTTCGCGCGACGGGAGGTGCCGCGCAGGTGGTCCAGCAGGTCGTCGGCCGGGCAGCGACCTTGGACGACATAGCGGTTCAGATACGCCGTCACGGCGTCGACGACCCCGGGGGTGGCGCCGAGCCGGGGCAGGGCCTGGAGCGCCGCCGCGAAACAGGCGACCGCCGTCTCCCGCAGCTCGGGGTCGGCGAGCCCCTGCCGGGCCGCGTCGACCCACAGCGGATTGTGCGGTGCGGGCAGGTTCAGGGCCCGCTCCGCCAGGGGTTTCACCGCCCGGTGCGCCGCCTCGGCGGCCTCCGGGTCGTCGAACAGCGCCGCGGTCACCGCGAGCGGCACGATCCAGCCGTCGTCACCGGGCTGCGCGTCGATCATCCGCAGCTCCAGGTGGCCGCGCGGTCGCACCGGCGGGAACAGTGTGGTCAGGTGGTAGTCGAGATCCGCCCGGGTGGGCGGCCGCGGCGCGCCGGAGCGGGCCCACCCGCGGAAGGTCAGGCCCTCGGGCACCTCCCAGGCGCTGTCGTCGCCGCGCACGCACATCACCGGGGCGTCCAGCACATGCCGGGCCCAGGCGGCCCGGGGCTGACCGTCCGGCGGGGGAGCGCCCGCGCGGCCGGCGCCGATCTGCGTCCACAGCAGCTGCCGGGTGGAGAGCCAGCCCGTGGGCTGCCGGCCGACCAGCGGGGAGTTCGCAAAGGCCGCCACCAGCACCGGGCCCAGGTGGTGGGCCAGCCACCAGCGCTGTTCGTGGCCGAGGGGGCCGGGTTCCTCGTATCCGGCGTCCACGCACACCTGGACGGAGGCGGAGGTGCACATCATGTGCCGGCCGGCCGCGCCGGTGCGGTCGAGGCAGGCCTCCATGGCGTCGTAGCGCGGTTCATGCAGGAACCGGCGGGGTGGGTGCCAGGGGTCGTGGCCGAAGCCGACCAGTCCCAGACCGTCCTCGGCGAGAACGGCGCGGACGGTGTCCAGGTCGGCGGATACGGTCTCCACGCACTCCATCAGGGAGGCGGCGGGCGGCGAGCTGAGCTCCAGCTGACCGCCGGGTTCGACCGTGAGAGGGGACTTCAGCGGCAGGGTCCGCAAGGTCGCGTAGGCCGCTTCGAGTCTTTCGGGTGTCACCGGGAGCTGCGGCTGCCGCAGCTCGTGGACGAGCCATTCCACTTCGACCCCGAGCGTGCGGGGCGGGCCGGTCTTGAAGCAGATGCCCTGGACGAGGGCGTCCACCTCGCCTTCGGTGACAGCGGTGCGGTGCTCCGTACAGTCACCACAACCGCTTATGGAGTCGGACATGTCGGGATCCTCCTGAGATTCCACCATGCCGCCGACGTGGCTCTCGGGAGCCCGCGCCGGCGCTCGTTCCACCCAAGACCCTCGAACCGATTCGCACAAGGGTGCCCATCGGGACGTTCCGGATCGGTAATCTCCGTTTTCTTGCATGTTTCCAGGCCGTTCCGGGACCCGGAAACTCCGTTGCACGGCACCACCAGCATCACCCAGGATCGGTGCATGAGCACGACGGGGACGGCCGCGCGGGCCGT